>DASSXJ010000040.1 GCA_035703895.1 bacterium
GGCGACGATCGTGCGGACCGCCGCCTCCGCCTCCTGGGCCAGTCGATCGGCGATGACCACCGCCGCCCCCGCGCGGCTGAGTTCGGTAGCGCAGGCGAGGCCGATTCCCCGCGCCGCACCGGTCACGAGCGCGACGCGATCTCTGAGCAGCTCTCGGGTGCCCACACGATCCCCCCTCTCCTCAGACCTCAGGGTGTGGCCGGGTCGCGGACGAGCAATACCGCCTCACCGTCCACGACCTTATCACCAGACTGGTTGGCGCAAGTCGTCCGAAGCGTGATGATGCCTTTGTCCTTTCGATAGGCCGTCACCTCGACCGTCGCCGTCACCGTGTCCTCCGGAAAGACCGGCCGCAGGAACTTGAGGGTCTGGCTGAGGTAGATGGCGCCGGGCCCGGGAAGGACCATTCCCAGGGCCGCGGAGATCACCCCGGCGACAAGCACGCCGTGGGCGATCGGCCGGCCGAAGCGGCTTCGGCGCGCAAACGCGTCGTCGAGGTGGAGCGGGTTGTGGTCGCCTGTGACCCCGGCGAACGCCTCGATGTCCGCCTGGCTAATCGTCTTCGTAAAGGTCGCCCGCTGCCCGACGCTAAAATCGACGGAGTCCATAGCCACGAGGGCTTTCTTCGCGTTGCCGCCCGACCGGGTCCTCTCCCGGGGAATTCCTCCTCCCCGGAGCACGTCTTGCTATAATGATATCGTGTCGACGATCCTCGATCGCGAAATCCAGCAGCCCGCGCCGCCGCCGGGCGGCATGCGGGACCAGTACGGCCGCCTGATCCGCGACCTTCGGGTCTCCTTGACCGACCGGTGCAACCTCCGGTGCGTCTACTGCATGCCCGAGGAGACGGTGTTTGCGCCGCGCGAGGAGATCTTGACCGACGACGAGATCCTCGTGTTGATTCGCGCCGGCGTCGAGCTCGGGGTGAAGAAAATTCGTCTGACCGGTGGGGAGCCCACGGTTCGGGCCAACATCGCCGAGCTGGTGGCACGGATCGCGGCGGTGCCAGGCATCCAGGACTTGGCCATGACCACGAACGGGGTGCGGTTGGCGCGTCTGGCCCAACCGCTTGCAGCCGGAGGGCTCCGGCGGATCAACGTCAGCCTGGACAGCCTCAACCCCGACAAATACCGGGCGATCACCCGCTGGGGAAATCTGGACGACGTGCTGACGGGGCTCGAGGCTGCGAGAGCGGCCGGATTGAGCCCGATCAAGATCAACTCTGTGGTGGTACGGGGCTTTAACGAGGACGATGTCGTCGACCTGGCCCGCCTGACGCTGACGAGTGACTACGCCGTCCGGTTCATCGAGATGATGCCGTTCGGGAGCGTGGCCGGGTTCCAGACCAACGCGTACGTGCCGAGCGCGGAAACCGTTGCGCGGATCGAGGCAGCGCTCGGCCCGCTCATTCCGCTCGACGTGACAGGGTACGATCCGGCAAGAACGTACCGGCTGGAGGGGGCCCGCGGGACGCTCGGGTTCATCAGTTCGGTCAGCCAGCCCTTCTGCGCCCAGTGCGGCCGGCTCAGGTTGACGGCCGAGGGGCGGCTCCGCCTGTGCCTCCTCCGGGACGACGAAGCCGATCTCCGCACCCCGCTGCGCAACGGGGCCACCTACGAAGAGATCCGTGAACGATTCCGGGCGGCCGCGTATCGCAAGCCGTGGGGGCATGGTCTCGCGCGGGGGGTCATCCCACGGCGGCGGATTATGTCCCAAATCGGCGGGTAACGAAAGACTGATGCCGCCCCACACGCGGGGCGGCATCGATCTTCGAGCCCGGGGATCGCCGGCCGGGCTATTCTTCTTCGCCTTCGAGGTTCCGCTCGAGCTTCCGCTTCACCCGTTGCAGCGCATTGTCGATGGACTTCACGTGGCGGTGAAGCTCGGTCGCCATCTCCTGATAGGACTTGCCTTCGAGGTACGCGGTGAGCACCCGACATTCGAGGTCGCTGAGGTTCTTGCGGATGCGCTCCCGCATGGTGAGGGAGGCTTCCTGGTTGATGACGAGTTCCTCTGGGTCGGAGACCTTGATGCTGCTGATCACGTCGAGCAGGGTCCGGTCGGAATCCTCATCGTAGATCGGCTTGTTGAGCGAGATGTACGAATTGAGCGGGATGTGCTTTTGACGGGTCGCGGTCTTGATCGCCGTGATGATTTGACGGGTGATGCACAACTCGGCGAAGGCCCGGAACGACGAGAGCTTGTCGCGCCGGAAGTCCCGGATGGCCTTGTACAGGCCGATCATGCCTTCCTGAATGATGTCCTCGCGATCAGCGCCGATCAGGAAGTACGCCTTGGCTTTTACGCGGACGAAATTGCGGTACTTGTTGATGAGGTACTCGGCAGCGAACTCGTCTCCCCCCTTGGCACAATCGACTAGCTGTTCATCCACCATTTCCTGGTAGATGGGTACGACGGGCTTGCGCGCAACTACCACGCTTCTCCCCTCCGCCCCGAACTTCCGGCTGGACCACGTGACTCGCGATTCGTTCTGTGCTGTTGCATCTAGTGTTTCGGTCGGAGCCCTCGAAAACCCGATTGTGTCGGGAGATCGTTCTGGACCCCTCTGGGCGCTGCTTGTGGCCGCTGCCGCAAGTTATTCATATTATAGGAACAATGCCCAAGTCAAGTCAATAAGATGACCTGCGGGAACTCGAGTCGGCTCGCACGTCGAGACGCCGGGCCACCTCAAAGAGGAGCAGCGCGGCGGCGACCGAGACGTTGAGCGACGCCACCCGGCCCCGAAGCGGAATGCGGACGACGCGGTCGCACCGTTCGCGAACGAGCCGGTGGAGCCCGCGGCCTTCTCCGCCCACGACGAGCGCCACCGGCGGGGCGAGCCCTGCCGTGTCGTATCGCTCGGCCCCCTCCGGATCCGCCCCCACGATCCACACACCCGCGGCTTTGAGGCGCTCCAGCGCGGCGACGAGGTTGCCGACCTGCGCGACGGGGAGGTGCGCCGTCGCGCCCGCGGAGGCGCGCGCGACGGCCGGGCTGAGCCCTGCGGCCCGGCGCCGCGGAATGATGACGCCGTGCGCGCCGGCTGCGTCGGCGGTCCGGATGATGGCGCCGAGGTTCTGCGGGTCCTCCACGCCGTCGAGCGCCACGAGAAACGCCGCCTCGCCCTGCTCCTCGATGCGCGCCAGGAGATCCTCGACGGTGATCGGCGCAGTGACCGCGACGAGCGCGGCCACCCCTTGATGGGCGACGCCGCGGGCCAGCGTGTCGAGATGCCGGCGATCCACGATCTGCACGACGACGCGCCGGGCGCGTGCCTTCGCCACGAGCTCCCGGAGCGGACCGCGGAGGTCCGCAGTCCGAGCAACGAGCACGCGAGACACCGGCCGGCCCGCGCGGAGCGCCTCAAGCACGGCCCGCCGCCCCAACAGCGTCGCGCCGGCGGGCTGAGGGGACGGCGTCAGCGCAGCCGCCACGTGTAGCCGGTCGGAGTATCCTCGAGGAGGATCCCGAGGCTCTGGAGCCTCGACCGGATGGCGTCGCCGGTGGCCCAATCTTTTTGCCGCCGCGCCCGCATCCGTCCGCTCGCGATCAAGCCGATGAGGTCGTCCCCGGGCACGGCGTCGTCGGAGGCGGCGATTCGAAGCTGCTGGAGAGTGGGATGCGCGGGATCGAAGAGATCCGGGTGCTCCTCGGCAAGATCGCGCGCCAGCCGGTGCAGCCCGGCTCGCTGCGCCGCGGTCATCGAGGCGGTCAAGGTGAGCCCGAGCACACCGGCGAGCGTTCGCAGGATGCGCAAGGCCCCCTCAAGGTCGGCCGCCATGGCGGCCTGCAATGGCGGGGCAGCCTTCGCGGCGGCATCCGCCGCCTTGTTGAGTTCTGTGGCGAGGTCGAACACGGCTGCGAGCGCACGAGGCGTGTTGAGATCATCATCCATCGCCCGCTCGAACGCCTCGCGTGCCGTCTCCGCCGCCTTCGACAGTGCGGATGCCCCCGCGGCGTCACCACGGGTGGACCGGCGGCCGCGCGCGTCATCCCGGTCGGGGAATGCGCCTGCTGTTCGGACCCCCGCCCGGCGGAGGACGGCCTCCGCGTGGTCCGACGCGGTCCGCAGCCGTTCGGCGCCGCGGGTCGCGGCCTCGAGCGAGTCGTCGGTCCATGTTGCGGGGCCGCGGTAATGCGAGGAGAGCACAAACAGGCGGATCGCGTCAGGATGGTACCGCTCGAGCGCCTCCTCGATCGTCACGACGTTTCCGAGATGCCGGGTCATCTTCTCTTGATCACCGCTGAGGCGCAGCGGCCCATTGTGGACCCAGTAGCGGACGAACGGCGGCTTGCCCGTGTAGGCCTCGGACTGTGCGATCTCATTCTCGTGATGGGGGAAGATCACGTCCGGACCGCCGCCGTGGATGTCCAGTTGCTCGCCGAGGTAGGCCAAGGACATCGCCGAGCACTCGATATGCCATCCCGGCCGGCCGGGTCCCCAGGGGCTGTCCCACGAAGGCTCGCCCGGCTTTGCGGCTTTCCACAGAACGAAGTCCATCGGGTGCTCTTTGCGGGGATCGACCTCGATCCTGGCGCCCGCCTGCATCTCATCGAGCGTCCGGCCGGACAGCCGGCCGTAGGCCGGAAATGCCGCCACGCGGTAGAAGACGTCTCCGTCAACAACATAGGCGAACCCACGGGCCACGAGGGCCTGAATGATCTCCAGCATCTTCGGAATCGATTCGGTGGCCCGAGGATAATAGTCGGCCCGCCGGATCCCGAGCCGGTCCATCTCCCGCAGGAAACGGTCGGCGTAGTGATTCGCCAACGCCTCTACGGTTGTGCCCTGCTGCCGGGAGGCCTCGATAATCCGGTCCTCGATGTCGGTGAAGTTCTGGACGTACGTGACCCGATAGCCCCGGTAGTCCAGATACCGGCGGACCATGTCAAACACGAGGTAGGAGAGGGCGTGGCCGACGTGGGCAGGACCATACAGGTTCGGGCCGCACACGT
The DNA here is from genome assembly GCA_035703895.1 of bacterium. Lineage (NCBI taxonomy): Bacteria > bacterium. Next base: position 4,957 of record DASSXJ010000040.1, read on the forward strand.
ACATGCGAACCTCGCCCGCCCGGAGGGGGATGAACTCCTCCTCGCGGCGGGTCAGCGTGTTGTAGACACGCAGGGCCACTGGTCGCTCCGCGACCTAGGACGGCGGCCGGCGGGTGGGCAACGCGGACAGTTCGGCGACAAGCTCCCAACGGCCCGCCGTCTTCCACGTCCAGGGATCCATCTCGGAGACCCGGTGCAGGTCGAAGCACCCCCGGTCGGCGAGGACACGCAGGTACGACTCACCTCGCTCCAGCCGCCGCTCCAGGACGCGGATGATGCGGTAGAATACGGACCCCCGCCAGAACCCGGTCGGCCGGGGCCGCCGCCCAGCCGGTTCGGTCTCGACCGCGATGGGTTCGCGGACGGCCCGCCGCTCGATCAGAATGAGGTGCGGACCGGGTCCTCCGGCACCGCGGCCGTGCGGCCGCCTCGTCATCCGGCCCCGCCCCCACGGATCGCTGGAAGCGGGCGGACGCTCGCCACGGCATGGGCGGCAATGCCTTCCTGCCGTCCGATGGCACCCATCCCTTCCACCGTGGTGGCCTTGACGTTGACGCTCTCAGGCGAGAGCCGGAGCACCTCCGCCATCGCCGTCCGCATCCCGGGGACGTGCGGCGCGAGGCGCGGCGCCTCAGCCATGACCACGACATCCACGTGGACCGGCTGCCAGCCGCAACGCTCCACCACCTCGCGCACCTGCGCGAGCAGGGTGAGACTGTTGGCACCCGCGTAGGCGGGATCGGTGGGGGGAAAATGGCCGCCGATATCTCCGCACCCGGCGGCGCCGAGCAACGCGTCCATCACGGCGTGCACGATCACATCCGCGTCGGAGTGCCCCAGCAAGCCGCGGTCGTGCGCGATTTCCACGCCCCCGAGCACGAGCGGGCGCCCTGGAACGAGCCGGTGGGCGTCGAACCCGATGCCGGCCCGGGGCGCGCGCGTGGCGTCCTGCTCCCGGGACAACATGGCTTCCGCGAGGATCAGATCCTCCGGGACGGTGACTTTGATGTTGATCGGATCGCCGAGCACGAGCCGGATGGGCCCCCCCAGCCGTTCGACGAGCACGGCATCATCGGTGCCGCGGAATCCCTCGCGCGATGCGGTCTCGTGGGCCCGCTCGAGGAGGGCGCGCCGAAACGCCTGGGGAGTCTGGATCCGATGCAGCGAGGCGCGGTCGAGGGTCTCGCGGACCCATCCATCCTCCCCTCGTTTGACGGTCTCGCTCACCGGCAGCGCTGCCGTTGCGGATCCATCGCGGGCGGCCGCTGCGATCACCAGAGACGCCAACCGCTGGGAGAGAAATGGCCGCGCGCCATCGTGGATCAGCACCAGATCCGGCCCCGGCGGCAGCGCCGCCAGACCGGCCGCCACCGAGCCCTGACGATCCACCCCGCCGGGAACGACGGCGACCACTTTCGTCAGCCCGGTGGCGCGAGCCAGCTCCTGGATCTGCGGGATCGAGTCGGCCGGCGCCGCCACGGCGATAGCCTCAATCTCGGCGACCTCCTGGAGGGTTGTCAACGCGTACTGCACAAGCGGCCGCCCGGCCAGCTGCACCAGCGATTTGGGCACAGCGCCTCCGAGCCGCTCGCCCCGGCCGGCCGCCGGGACGACCGCCGCCGCGCGAATGCCTGAGGTCACCGGGTGGCGCCGTCCTTCTCGAGCACCTTGGGGCGTGCGAAAATCATCCGGCCCGCCACGGTCTGGAGCACGCTCGTGACCACGGTCTCGAGGGTCTCGCCAATATGCTTCTTGCCCCCTTCGACGACGATCATCGTTCCGTCGTCGAGGTAGCCGACTCCCTGCCCGGCTTCCTTGCCATCCTTGATGACGTGCACGGTGAGTTCTTCACCGGGGATCATCACCGGCTTGATCGCATTGGCGAGCTCGTTGACATTGAGGACCCGCACGCCCTGCAGCTCGGCGATCTTGTTGAGGTTGTAGTCGTTCGTCACGATCCAGGCGCCGAGGGCCCGCGCCACTCGCACGAGTTGGGCGTCGACTTGACCGGATGCCAGGTCATCGCCCTCGTCGTAGATCTGGACCGCGTGCAGGTCTTTTTGCATCTTGTTGAGGATGTCGAGACCCCGCCGGCCCCTGTTTCTACGGATCTGGTCGCTTGCGTCGGCAATCCGCTGGAGCTCCGCCAGGACCGACCTGGGCACCAGCAGAGGACCTTCCAGGAAACCACTCTGCGTGATATCGGAGATGCGGCCGTCGATGATCACGCTGGTATCGAGGAGTTTGGGAACGCTACTGCGCCGGATCCGGCTGCCGCGCCCACCGAGCCGCTCGGAGAGACGGGGAAAGGCGCCGAGAAAATCCTCGCGCCGTTGGATGCCCAGCTGCAGGCCGAGATACCCAAACACCACCACGGCCGTGAGGGGGATGATGTACGGGCCGATGATGGGGACGCGCAGGAGCGGAATGCTCACCAGAAACGCGATCACCAGGCCCAGGATCAAGCCGGCGGCCCCGGCGAGGACGTCACGAAGCGGAACGCCGCCGAGGTGGTGCAGCACCCAGAACATCGTGTTGACGAACCGGGCCTGAAGCCAGGGGGCCACTCCCCATCCCACGATCGCCCCGACCACGATGCCGAGAGCCAGCCCTCCCAGCCGCGCGGTTTGATCCCCGGCGCCGCCCAAAACCTCGCGGACGATCAGGTCGGCAATCTGATACCCGAGAACGGAGCCGAAGACGAGACCGACGGCTCGGATGAGACGAGTCATCACCACTCACCGATATTCAGCAGGCACACGGCCGCAGCGTATATGAGCGCACTGACACGCCATTATACCATGCGGCTTCCGCGCAAGACACGGGTGCGGCCGCTCGGAGCGCCTGGGCGCATCTCACGCGGTCTGCGCGCGGGCGTTTACCTTGACACCCGCGCAAGCGCATTCCTATAATGAGGCCGACTCGCAAGAGCGCAGGGACGACTGGAGGCCGGCACCGCATGAAAGAAGCCAAATCGTTGTCCTTCCAAGACCAGGTCGATTCCTATCTGATCCGCCACCGCAGTATCCTCGATGTGCTGAGCAAGCTGGACGAATCGGTCTCCCGCGTCAACCGCGCCGTCGTGAAGGCCGTGACGACGTGCGGATGCATCAGCATCAACGCCGGCAAACAGCAGTTCCCCTCGGATGTGGGCCTCTCAGAGATCAGAGCGTACCTTCACACCCACCTGAACGGTGCGCTGTGCGACCGCTGTCGCGAGACGATCGAAACCGAGATCGGGTCATCCCTGTTCTACTCGGCGGGCCTGTGCAGCCTGCTGGGCTTGGAACTGGACGACATTCAGGAGAAGCAGCACAGCCGGATCAAGAGCCTCGGCATCTTCAACCTCACCTAACGATCCGCTACAGGCGCGTGACCCCGCGTGGGTCGAGCGCGTCCCGGATCCCGTCTCCCAAGAGGTTAAACCCCAGCACGAGCGACATGATCGCCAGCCCGGGAAACGTGGAGATCCACCACACTCCGGTCACGAGCTGATTGCGGCCCTCGTTGATCATCGCACCCCACTCAGGCGTCGGCGGTTGCGCACCCAACCCGATGAAGCTCAGGCCGGCCGCGAGCAGCACCGTGAACCCCATCCCGACCGTCGCCCGTACGATGATCGGGGACAGGATGTTGGGGAGCACGTACCGCACCATGATCCTGAGGTCGGAGGCGCCCTCAGCGCGCGCCGCCTCGACGTAGGCTTCCTCGCGGAGCGACAGCGTCGACCCGCGCGCGAGGCGGCTGTACCCCGCGACGCCCACGACGGCGACCGCAAGGATGGCCTTCCACAGCCCCGGGCCGAGGGCGGAGGCCAGCGCCAGCGCGAGCACGAGGCTCGGAAACGCCAGGAGCACGTCGGTGGTCCGCATGATCACGTCGTCGACGCCGCGGCCGTAGTACCCGGCCAGGACCCCGAGGGACACCCCCACCCCGGCGGCCAGCCCCACGGCCACGAGCGCGATCGCGAGGTCGTACCGCGCTCCGAACACGATCCGGCTCAACAGATCGCGCCCGTAAAAGTCCGTGCCCAGAGGATGCACGCGGCTCGCGGGCTGCATCCGTGCGCCGATGTCCACCTCCACGGGATCGTGAGGGGCCAGGAGCGGGGCCGCGAGCGCGACGGCCGTCCAGAGGAGAATGATCCCGAGCCCCGCGATCGAAAGCCCGTTGCGGCCAAACCGCCGCACGAGCAGATCCACAAGGCCGGCGGGCGCCTGCCCCCCGCGACCGCCGCCCCTTCCCAGGATGCCGTCACGCATAGTCGCGTCCCCGGTCACGCGTAATGGATTCGCGGGTCGAGCAGGGCGTAACTCAGGTCCACGAGGACGTTCACCGCCACGAAGATCACTGCGAACACGAGCGTGCTGCCCATGACCGCCGAGTAGTCCAGCCATTGGATCGCCGTGACGAGGTACGACCCCACGCCCGGCCAGGAGAACACCGTTTCGACCAGGACGTTGCCGCTGAACAGAAGGCCGAACTGGACCCCGAGGACCGTCACGGTGGGAATCAAGGCGTTGCGGAGGGCGTGGCGGTACAGGACGCCTCGGATCGCGACGCCCTTGGCTCGAGCCGTGCGGACGTAGTCGTGCCCCAGGGCCTCCACGATGCTCGTCCGCACCAGGCGGACGACGAGCCCCATGGAGGCCAACGCGAGTGTCGCGGCCGGCGGCACCAAGTACCACAGGGCGCGGGAGAGCAGGGCAATCTGGCCCGTGAGCAGGCTGTCGAGCGTGTACATCCCGGTGATCGTCGCGGGCGGGGTATCGGTCAGGCCGAGGCGACCCGTCGGCGACGGGAGCCACCCGAGCAGAAAGTAGCCCACATAAATCAGGATCAGCCCGAACCAAAAACTCGGCATCGAAAGGAAGAGCAACGAGCCGATCCGGCTGGCGTGATCGGCGGCCGTGTTGACGCGAGCGCCGGAGACAACGCCAAGGGGCACTCCCACGACCACGGCGATGAGAAACGCCGCGAGGCTGAGTTCAACAGTCGCCGGGAGAAAGTGCCCCAGGTCCTCGGTGACGGGCCGGCCGGAGTGGATCGAGAACCCGAGGTTCCCCCGACTCAGGTTGCGAAGATAGTAGGCGTACTGCACCGGCAGCGGCCGGTCCAGCCCCCATTGCCGGTGCAGCGCCTGGACAACCTGCTCATTGGTGGCCGACTCTCCCAGATACAACCGCGCGGGATCTCCGGGCACCACATGCAGCAGCAGGAACGTGGCGAGCGTAATCCCCACCAGGATGGGCGGCAGGGCGAGCAGCCGCCGCGCGAGGAAGCGGCTCAGCGGGGGTCACCCCCGGAGGCTCAGGGGCGCTTCTCCACCTGGGCGAAGTACCAGTTGCCGGACGGGTAGAGCACCCAGCCCTTCACCCACGATCGTTCCGCATACATCAGCAGCGCGTCGTAGAAGGGCACGCTGGGCACGTCGGCATTGACCAGTTTCTGGATCCCGACGATGATCCGCGTTCGCTCCGCGGGAGCCGAGGTGCTGAGGAGCCGATCGATGAGCCGGTCTACTTCCGGGTTGGCATAGAAGGAGAAGTTGCCTTTGGCGCCCACGCTCTTGGAATCGTACGTGTCGACCACGTACTTCTCGATGATCGGGGGGCCGAGGGAGCTCGACACAAACGCCGGCATCTTGCCGCCCTCGTAGTTGGTGACGAACGTCCCCCAGGGAAGGGGCGCGATTTCGGCTTCGACCCCCACCTTGCGGAGTTGTGCCTGAATGGCGATGCTGGTCTGCTCTCGCTCCGTGTTGCCGCTGTTGAAGTTCAGGCTCACCTTGAACCCGTTCGGGAAGCCGGCCTCCGCGAGGAGCGCGCGGGCTTTCGCGGGGTCATACTTGTACGGCCAGAGGTCGCCCGTCCACCCTTCCAGAGGGCTGGGGAGCAGGCTCTTCGCGACGTTGGCCAGGCCAAACGCCGCCGCTCGGTTGACGGCGTAGGGATCGATGGCATAGACCATCGCCCGCCGCACGCGGACGTCATCAAACGGCTTGAGCTTCGTCTGCATGTACAGCTGGTGCATGCCGATCCCGCTTTCCCGGTTGATGATGACGTCCTTGTTCCCGATGAGCTGGGTCGTCATGTCGGGAGGCAACCGGTACACGATGTCGAGCTCACCGCGCTTCAGGAGGAGGAGCTGGGTCGCGAAGTCCTTGATCACGCGGAACTGGATGCGCCGGAGCTTGGGCGCGCCGCCCCAGTACTGATCGTTGGCCACGAGCTCAAAGGACTCGCCGGCCACCCAGCGTCCCCATTTGAACGGACCGGTCCCGTCGATGTTGCGGGACATCCACTCGTTGAACTTGCCGGGCTGGATCCCGCCGTGCGCCTCCACCGTCTTGGGGCTGACGATCGCCCCGGTATTGGTCGCCGCGAGCAGTTGGAGAAAGTAGGGACAGGCCCGCCGGAGCGTGAGGCGGACGGTGAGCGGGTCAACCACCTGCGTACTGTTCGCGTCGATACACTGGGAGATCAGGGTGGCCGGTCCGAGGTTCTCGGTCAGCATGCGGTTGATCGAGTACTTCACCGCCTCAGCGGTGAGTTCATCGCCCGAGTGGAACCGCACGCCCCGGCGGAGCTTGAAGGTGTACGTCTTACCGTCCTTCGAGGCCTCCACGGTCTCGGCGAGATGCGGCTGCACGTCGGCCGTGCCGATCGTCCGTCCGTTGACCGTCTTGGTTTTGTACCGTACGAGCGGCTCGTAGGTGTTGTCGAGCATCCACATGGAGCCAAAGTCGGTGATGGCGTGCGGATCGAGGTTCACGGGCTCCCAGTAGACGCCGTAGAACAGCGTGTCGGGATTGGGCACGCGGGCCTGACCCACAGCGCCCGGGCCATAGATCGCGACCAGGAACACGAACGTGCACGCCGCTGCCGCCGCACGAGCCCACCGGTGTCGCATCATGCATCCCTCCTCCGCCAGCGCCGCTTGGAGCGCTCCGTTCCATTCTCTGGGCTCCCGGGGGAGTCCTCGGAGCGGACTCAGCCGAGGAGGAGATTGAGCGCCTCGCGGATGTCGGCGGTCCCGATCAGCTCGACGCCGCCGGGGTCCTCCACACCCGCGAGGGAGGCTCGAGGGAGGATCATCCGGCGGAACCCCAGTTTCCCCGCTTCCGCGACGCGGCTGGCGATGCGGCTGACGGCCCGCACCTCACCGCCGAGCCCCACCTCACCGACCGCGACCGTGGCGGGGTCGGCCGGGCGTTCCCGGTGACTGCTCGCCACGGCGAGCGCCACGCCGAGATCAACGGCAGGCTCGTCCGCCCGCACTCCGCCGGCGACGCTCACGTAGACATCGGAGTTCATGAGGTGCAGCCCCGCCCGCTTCTCCAAGACCGCCAGCAGCAGGACCATCCGGTTGAGATCCACCCCGGCTGCGGTGCGCCGGGGCAGGCCGAACGGGGTCCGCGTCACCAGCGCCTGCACCTCCAACAGGAGCGGTCGCGATCCCTCCATCGCGCACACGACGACCGATCCGGGCGCATCGATCGGCCGCTCGGAGAGGAACAGCGCCGACGGATCCGCGACCTCCACCAGTCCCCGCCCGCTCATCGAGAAGATGCCGATCTCGTTGGTGGAGCCGAAGCGGTTCTTGGTGACCCGGAGGAGCCGGTACGCGTGATGCCGCTCGCCCTCGAAGTAGAGCACGGTGTCCACCATGTGCTCGAGCACCCTCGGACCGGCGATCGCCCCTTCTTTGGTCACGTGGCCCACCACCAGGATCGCGGGGCCCCCCTCGGATTTGGCGAGGCGAAGCAGGTCCCCCGTGCACTCCCGGATCTGACCGACGGACCCGGGCGCGGCGGGAAGGTCGGGGCGGTACACCGTCTGAATCGAGTCCACGATCACGAGGTGAGGCGTGACCCGGGCGACCTGAGATTGGATTGCCTCGAGGTCCGTCTCCGCCAGCACCAGGAGGCGGGACGAATTCACCCCCAGGCGGGCCGCCCGCATCTTGGTCTGCCGGATGGACTCCTCGCCCGAGACGTACAGCACCGGACGCTCAACGGCCACGCGTTGGGCGATCTGGAGCACTAGGGTCGACTTCCCGATGCCCGGATCGCCGGAGATCAGCACCAGGGACCCCGGCACGAGGCCGCCGCCCAGCGCCCGGTCCACTTCGCCGATCCCGATCTCGATCCGGGCTTCGTGATCCAGCGCCACCTCGGTGATGGGGGTGGGGGCCACCCCCGCCGCCGGGGTCCCGGCGGGGCGCGTCGGGGCGCGCTCCACCGGCTCTTCCACGAGTGTGTTCCACGCTTCGCACGCGGGGCAGCGGCCGAGCCACTTGGCGGACTCGTAACCGCATTCCTGGCACACGTAGACGACGCGCCGCCCGGCCGCTGGTCCCCCGCCCTTGCTCCGCATCGCGTTCCTCCCCGACGAGCGCTCCCAGATGGGCGACGGCCCGGGCTCTCCGCCCGGGCCGTCGCCGCTCCGATCGTCCTGACGCGCCGCCCTATGCCCCTGTGTCCGCCGACACGGGCTCGCGCCTCTTTTCGAACACCACAGTCCCCTCGCGGACGTCCAACACGATCTCGTCGCCCGCGGCGAACTTGCCCCTGAGCATATCGTCCGAAAGCGGATCTTCCACGAGCCGTTGGATCGCCCGCCGCAGCGGCCGCGCCCCGTACTGAGGATCGTAGCCCTCGGTGGAAAGGAGTTCGCGCGCCGCGTCGGTGACCGTCAAGGACATACCCTGACCGCGGATCTCCCGCCTGACGCGCTCCATCAGGATGTCGACGATCAACCGGATCTGGTCCCGCGTCAGCGGCCGGAAGACGATGATCTCGTCCACGCGGTTCAGGAACTCCGGCCGGAACGTCCGCCGCAGTTCCTCCATGACCTGGGTCTTCATCCGATCGTAGCTGCGTTCGGCTTCCAACCGCTCGCTCTCGGTGCCGCGGAACCCGAATCCGGAGTCGCGCTGGATCTGCGGAGCGCCGACGTTGCTGGTCATGATGACCACGCAGTTCTTGAAGTCTACCGTCCGTCCCTGGGCATCGGTCAGACGGCCGTCCTCCAAGATCTGCAACAGCACGTTGAAGATCTCAGGATGCGCCTTCTCGATCTCATCGAGCAGCACGACGCAATACGGCCGCCGCCTGACCTGCTCGGTGAGCTGGCCCCCCTCTTCGTATCCCACGTAACCCGGAGGCGCGCCCACGAGCCGCGACACCGTGTGCCGCTCGGTGTACTCCGACATGTCGATCCGGATCACCGCGCCCTCATCGCCGAACAGGAACTCGGCGAGCGCCAGGGTGAGCTCGGTCTTGCCTACCCCGGTCGGCCCGAGGAAGATAAAGGACCCGATCGGACGCCGAGCGTCCTTGAGCCCGGCCCGCGCGCGCCGGACGGCGCGAGACACCGCGTGAACCGCCTCCTCCTGCCCGACGATCCGTGCGTGGAGGGAATCTTCCATCCGAAGCAGCTTCTCGGTCTCCTCCTCCACGAGACGCATCACAGGGATTCCGGTCCAACTCGACACGATATCCGCAATATCGTCGGCGGACACCGTGGTGATGTCCCGGCCTTTGTCCGTCTTCCAGGAGCTCTCGAGCTCTTCGAGTTTCTGCCGCAGCACCTTTTCCTTGTCGCGCAGGCTCGCGGCCTTCTCGAAATCCTGGCCCTTGATGGCTTCCTCTTTCTCCCGCCGCACCCGCTCCGCCTTATCGAGCGCCTGGCGGACCTCCTGCGGCAGGAAGCTCGCCTGGAGGCGGATCTTGCTCGCCGCCTCGTCCATCAAGTCGATGGCCTTGTCCGGCAGGAAGCGGTCTGAGATGTACTTGTCGGCGAGCGAGGCGGCGGCGACCAGCGCTTCGTCGCTGATCTTCACCCCGTGGTGCGCTTCGTACCGCTCGCGCAGGCCGCGCAGGATCTCCACCGTCTGCTCGACGTTCGGCTCGGCCACCAGGATCGGCGCAAACCGCCGCTCCAGCGCGGCGTCGCGCTCCACGTACTTGCGGTACTCGTCAAGCGTGGTGGCGCCGATGCACTGTAGCTCGCCCCGGGACAACGAGGGCTTCAGGATGTTGCTCGCATCGATCGCCCCTTCCGCCGCGCCTGCGCCCACGAGGGTATGCAACTCGTCGACGAACAAGACGACCTCGCCCTGCGCCTTCCGGATCTCCTCCATGACCTTCTTCATGCGCTCTTCGAACTCACCCCGATATTTCGTGCCGGCGACGAGCGCAGCCAGATCGAGCTGCACGACGCGCTTGTTCCGGAGGACCTCCGGGACATCGCCCCGCACGATCCGCTGGGCAAGGCCCTCGGTAATCGCGGTCTTGCCGACGCCCGGCTCGCCGATCAGGGCGGGGTTGTTCTTGGTACGGCGGGAAAGGACCTGAATGACGCGTTCGATCTCGCGCTCGCGGCCGATGACCGGATCGAGCTTGTTGTCCCTGGCGAGTTTGGTCAAATCCCGCCCGAACTCATCAAGGGTCGGGGTCTTGCTGGCCTGCTTGGTGTACGAGGCGGTGCCTTCCTCTCCCAGCAGGTACACGACCTGCGACCGAACTCGCTCGAGATCGGCTCCCATCGCCTCCAGGACCCGCGCCGCGACCCCCTCCCCTTCCCGAATCAACCCAAGCAGGAGGTGCTCGGTGCCGATGTAGTTGTGGCCTAGGCGGCGGGCCTCGTCCAGCGCCAGCTCGAGGACCTTCTTTGCCCGAGGGGTAAACGTCACTTCCTCGTGCGGGGTCCGCTCGCCCCGACCGATCGCGCTCTCGATCTCGGCGCGTACCCGCTCCGGGCTGATGTTGAGCGACTCCAGCACCTTGCTGGCGACGCCTTCACCTTCGCGGACGATGCCAAGGAGAATATGCTCGGTGCCGACCGCGCTATGATTCAGCCGCTTGGCTTCTTCCTGCGCAAGGATGATGACTCGGCGAGCACGCTCGGTGAATCGTTCAAACATCTGGCGGCTGACCTCCTCTCTACCAGGCTATGTGCGAAGCGATCCGGCGACGGCTACTACTAATTTCTACGCGTCGAGCCATCCGGCTGTTCACTTTCCCCGGAGGCCACGCGCCGTGGAGCTCCGGAGCCCGGTAGAGTGTGGAGGAGTCTCTCCCCCACCTGAGAACGGCTGCACATACTTCCCTCTAGAATTACGCCGGCCCCTCCCCGGCCATTCCCGCGGAAGAACCGGTTGTATCCTCTTCTTCTTCGCCCGTGAGCCGACTCCTTCAGGATGAGTCGGAGTCGTGCGCGGATGCGTCTTCATACTCTAGTATGCCCTCGGGCCTGTCACGTTCGGACAACGGGGGCTGATGAGATCGGTCTATCTTCCGGATGCCGAACATGCCCCCTTCGATAGGTCGGGTTCGCCGTGGCATCGGGGAAGAGTGAGCCGAGGGGGTGGTGCCGCGGTCCTCCGCCGGGGTGCCTGCCGGCGGAATCAGCGCTTGATGGCTTTGATGATGTAGCGGATCGTCCCCGCGGGGGCCTTCACGGTCACCTTGTCCCCCCGCCGCTTCCCGAGGAGCGCCCGTCCAACCGGCGATTCGTTGCTGATTCGGTCGTGGAGGGGGTCCGCCTCGGGGGATCCGACGATCGTGTAGCTCAGTTCCTCTCCGGCCTCGTCTTGGAGCCTGACGGTACTGCCGATCGTGACCACGTCCGACCGCACGTCGTGGTTGTCGATCACTTTGGCGTTCCGCAGCATCCCCTCGACCGTCAGGATGCGGCCCTCGATGAACGCCTGCTCGTTCTTTGCGTCCTCGTACTCGGAGTTTTCCATGAGGTCGCCAAATTCTTTCGATTGCTTGATACGCTCGGCCACTTCCTTGCGCTTCACGGTCTTGAGGAATTCCAGTTCCTCCTCGAGCTTCCGCAGGCCTTCGGGGGTTAGGATGGTAGCTTTTTCTTCCATACGAATCAGCGCACCCAGTAGGCGATATGTCCGCTTAAAAGAGGGGACGAGACTGAGGGCACGCCCTCAGTCTCGACTCCACTTGTGACGCCTGAAGTATAACGAACGAGCCCACTATTGTCAAAGCCCAAGCGTAGCAGGGCGCGGCGCGTTTGCCGATCGCGCGGCATGACGGATCGCGTCCACCTCGTCGTCGGAGATCTTCCGTTCGAAGCGGCGGAACCCCGAGATGTGAAACCCGTGCTTGCGCATCAGTGCGTGGATTTCGTCGACGCGGTCGAGCTGGACCTCGGCCCCCAGCGTGTAATCGTCATAGCGCCCTTCCAATGCGAGGATGATCGTCTCGGCCATGCAGGCCTCACAGGACCGCGGGGGGAACCCGAAATCCAACCCGAACTCCACGGGTCCCGGCACTTCGATGACCCCGCCGTCGATCACCAGCACGTCGCTGCGGCGATCGTAGACCAGCCGCGACACGTTTCGCGGCCGCGCGACGTCGCAGACCACCGCCCCCGGGCGGAGATCCTCCGGCTCGATCAGGACGTCGGTCGCGGTGGTGACCGTGATGACGATGTCGGCGCCCCCTACAGCTCGGCGGACATCCGAGGTGACGTCGACACGCGCCGGGCCGGTGGAGCCGAGCTCCTCCGCGAGCGCCTCCAGCCGGCTCTGCGTGCGGGCCACCAGAATCAAGCCGCCCACCTGCCGCGCGAGGATCCGGCAGCACGCCGCGCCGATCGCGCCGGTCGCTCCCACAACGGCGACCTGGGCCTGGGCGACCTCGACCCCCATGCGGTGCGCCCCCATGAGCGCGCCCTCGATCGCGGTCGCGACGGTGAGGCTGTTTCCCGTCGTGACCCCGATCCGAAGGGCCTGGGCCACCGTGAGCCCGCGATCGCCCACGACCTTGGTGAACGCGCCCAACCCCACAATCCCGGCCCCGAGGCGCTCGGCGATGCGGCCCGCCTGGATCAGACGCCGGTAGACGAGAGCGGGCGGGGCCGCGAGCAGGACGCGCGGGGTCCAGGGGAGGGCGATAAACCAGCCCTCGGACCGCGCCCCCGTCGCCGAGACGATCCCGGTAATATGCGAGGCCTCGAACGGCGGGACGGCGCGGAATGCCGCTTCGACCAGGCGGTCGGGGAGGAAGCGTGTGAAGGGAAACTTTTGCGCGTACTGGGAGACGTACAAGGGGTGCAGCACGAATGCGAACCGCCCCATCGGCGCCGGTTCCCTGCTCATCCGCGCATGGACCCCATCCATCACGCCGCGGTGAGCGTCTCGATCCGGGGGCGGAACCCGGCCCGCAGCATCCACTCGATGTATTCTTCCGGACCAAGTTCTCCGCGGCGCCCGGACAGCGCAAGCACGACGCCCTCAAGCACGTTTGTGGCAAACGACCGGCCGTCCATCTCTGGAGCTACGGTAATGAGGGTCCGGGTCCCTCGGCGGCGCAGTTCCTCGGTGTCCGCGGGGGTGATCGTCTGGGTCAGGACCGTCTTCCCCCGGAGATCGGGGGGCATGTAGCGCCGAATGAGATGGAAATCGCCGGCCAGGACCTCCGCCCACCGAAACAAGTGGGGGAAGCGGGGCGTGACCTGCTCCTGCTTGGCGCCTGTCGGATAGAGTAGCTTGAACGGGAGCTTCGTGAATACCGGGAGGAGACACGCGGCCAGGAGCCGGACGGTGGTCAGCGACCGCATGGGAATGGGGATGCCGAGGGCGAAGTAGAAATCGCCAAACAGGGTCTGGGCGCCGGCGCGCACGAACGCCTCGGCCATTCCGTATCGATCGACGCTGCTGACGAGCAGCACACGCCGCCCCGCAAACGAGATACCGGCCTCCTTTGGAAGGTATTCTAGGATGAGGTACTTCTCCCACGAGTTCTTGATGCCCCCGCCATCCACGACGGGCGTGCGGCGAACGCCTCGGATCAATCGGGCGGCGTCGCGGATCTGATACCGGGCCGCGCCGGCGCGCAGGTAGAGGTCGATGCCGCCCATGCCGATCGCATCCACATGACCGTCGAGCTCCTCCACGAGAGCCCGATACCGATCCGTGTCGCCGTCGGTGCCGATCCGCTCGATCACGAAGCGTTCGCCGAGGATTTCCGTTTCCACGCGCTTGTCGCGAGTGCTGCTGCCCAAGCTCACGCTGACCACGCGCTTCATCCCGACGTCTGTTAGACTCAGCTCTACACCTCTCCTGCCGCATCGGAGAGCGTATTTCGCTCGTACAAGAGGCGCAGGCCCTCCAGCGTGAGGAGCGGATCCACGTGCGCGATCGACCGCGCCGCGGGAGCGATCAACTCGGCAAATCCGCCGGTCGCCACGACGGTCGTCCGCCCGCCCAGCTCCCGGCGCATGCGCTCGACAAGCCCGTCGACCTGGCCCGCGAACCCATAGAGGATGCCGGACTGCATCGCGGCGATTGTGTTGCGGCCGATCACCGATGGCGGATGCGCCAGTTCCACGCGCCGCAGCTGGTCGGCGTGCGCGGCCAGCGCATCGACCGAGATCCCGATGCCCGGCGCGATCGCCCCACCAAGGAAGTCGCCTTCTGCCGACACGGCGGTGAACGTCGTCGCAGTGCCAAAGTCGACGACGATGGTGGGGCCGCCGTACTGCGCGTAGGCCGCGATGGCGTTCGCGATGCGATCGGCGCCGACCTCGCGCGGGTTGTCGTAGAGGATGCGCATACCGGTGCGGATCCCGGGCCCGACCTCGAGCGGGGTGAGGCGGAGATACCTCCGGCAGAGTTGCCGGAGCGGGTCGACGAGCGCGGGCACGACACAGGACATGGCCACGCCGGTCACGTCGTCAAACCCCAACCCGTGATAGTGAAACAGCTGATGCCAGAGCATCGCGTACTCATCGGCGGTGCGCTGGCGCTCGGTGGCGATGCGCCAATTGACCACCTGGGACTGACCGCGGTACAGCGCGAGCTTGATGTTGGTGTTGTTGACGTTGAGGGCGAGGAGCATGGAAGGGATCCCTCCGTTCCAGTCTGCAGAACAGTACCGGACGGACCGACGCCGCAGACTCGCAGGGTCCGGCTCCAGACGGATGCCGGCCACCGATAGCGTAGCAAACCCCTGGGGTGGGGGCAAGCAGCCCCCTCACTCGCCCGCGAGCCCGGGCACACCTCCGAGGGTTCGCGCCGCCCGCACGGATCGCATGATCGCTTCGGCCACGGCCTCCTGCACGGCGGCTTGGAGCGCCATCCAGTCGGCTCCCTCCTTCCCGGTGCTCAGCACGAACATGGTATCTCCGTCGACCGACGTATGGGAGGGTGCAACCGCCCGGGCCAGGCCGGCATGAGCCAGGATCGCCAGGCGCGTGGCGTGCGCCTTGGTCAACCGGGCGTCGGTGGCGACGACGCCCAGCGTGGTATTATGCGGAAACGCATCCGCGAGACCGTGCGTGCGGAGATACTCGGCCGCGCCGACAAACCCTCCGCGATCCGGACGGCGGGCACCGGCGAGAATCTTTCCTGTGCGAACGTCCATGACATCGCCAAATGCGTTGGTCACCAGCAGCGCTCCCACCGTGGCGCCGCCGGGGAGCCGGGTGCTCCACGTGCCCACCCCGGACTTCATCGCACCGCGCATCCCAAAGAGCTTCCCCACCGTCGCCCCGGTCCCGGCCCCCACGCATCCCTCGGCAACCGGCCCCGGCCGCGCAGCCCGACACGCGGCTTCGCCCATCTCCACGTCAGGCCGGACGTCTGGGCTGCCGATTCCGAGATCGTAGATGACCGCGGCGGGGACGATCGGGACCTTCGCATGCGGCGTCGGAAACCCGGCGCCGCGGGAGGCCAGGTAGCGCACGACGCCGTCCGCGGCCGCCAGCCCAAATGCGCTGCCCCCGCACAATGCCACCGCGTGCACGGCGTCGATCATGTTCTCGGGGCGCAGTAGATCGGTCTCGCGCGTCCCCGGGGCACCGCCCAACACCGACGCCCCGGCCACGGCGCCGTCCGCGCAGACTACCACGGTGCACCCGGTGAGGTGCTCAAGGTCGGTCGCGTGGCCCACCATGAGCCCGGGCACGTCGGTGATCATGAGCCCGTCTCTCGCATCCCAACATCGCCGGCGACGATCCTCTGGACCGCGCCATTGTCGAGCCGGACCAAGAGCGCCCCCGCCTCATCAATGTCGAAGGCGGTTCCATAAATGGTCGCCCCCGACATCTCCACTCGGACCGGCCGGCCAAGGGTCTCCGCCATCTCACGCCACCGCCGCAGCACCCCGGAGATGCCGGAAGACCGGAGCACGGTATACCCTTGATCCAGCTCTCTGAGCACCGCGCGGATCAAGGCTTCGCGATCCACCATATGACCGAGCTGCGCCTGCAGCGATGTCACAGGATGGCCTGGGGCCACGGGGAGCGCATCAGGAGCGATGTTGGCGTTGATCCCGATCCCTACCACGACCCAGTCCGCTCCGGGGGCTGCCTCCGCCAGGACGCCGACGACTTTCTGGCCTTCCACCAGGACGTCGTTGGGCCATTTGAGCCGAGCGAGGAGGCCGGTCGTCTTCCGGATCGCCTGGGCCACGGCGATACCTGCGACGAGCCCAATCACCGCGACCTTGTCCATGGGGAGGCCGGGGCTGAGGATCACGGACAGCCATACCCCGCCTCTCGGAGACGCCCAGGCGCGGCCCAGCCGGCCCCGGCCGGCCGTTTGCTCCTCGGCAATGATCACGGTCCCTTCAGGAACGGGGATTTCGGCCAAGCGGAGGGCGAGATCGTTCGTGGACGGCAGAGAGTCGTGCCACCGGATATATCGGCCCACGACACGCGTCCCGAGGTCCCCAAGAGCTCCCGCGCCGTGCTGACCCGACCTCATCGGTCGGCGCGCGCCGGCGACTCTTGGTCCCCTCGATACACGCTCACGCCCGCGCGGTCCGGCACCGCCTGCAGGAGCGAACCGATCGTGTCTCCGCCCGGCACACGGAACGCGGCGTCGAGTTCAGCCAGCGGAACCAGGACAAATGCCCGGTGAACCAACTGCGGATGCGGGATCACGAGATCAGGTTCATTGATCTCGAGGCCGCCGTACAGCAAGATGTCCACGTCGATGGTCCGGGGTCCCCATCGTGTGGACCGCACGCGCCCTAGGCGCGTTTCGACCTCCTGACATCGATGGAGGAGCCGGCGGGGCGATAGCGTCGTTCGACCGTCGAGCACCTGATTCAGATAGCGGGGCTGATCGGCGACGCCCCAGGGAGGCGTCTCGTACACGCTCGAGGCTGCGGCGATCCGAAGGCCGGGGCCGTCGAGCAGCGTTCGGGCCTGGGCCAGCATCCCCGCGCGATCACCCAGGTTCGAGCCGAGGCCCAGAAACACCCGGGCCGCGCTCGATGGAGCCGCATCACCCGAGTGCTTCCCACGCTCCGCCTCGCTCATGTCCGCTTCCGACGCGTGACTTCGACCCCGGCATAGGCCAGGGCGCCCCCCAGCTTCACGTGGGGTTTCCTGACTTGGACCGTGACCGCCTGGACGCGCTCGATCTCTAGGAGGCGGTGCGCCACTGCCTCGGCGACCGCCTCGAGAAGCTTGTAGCGCTCCTCCGTCATGACCTGACGAACGCGGGCGTACAGGTCGCGGTAGTCGAGTGAATCCTCGATCGCATCGGTGTGCCCGGCCCGATGCAGCTCCGCCTCGACGGCGACGTTGACCACGAAGACCTGCCCTTCGGCCTGTTCCTCAGGGTTCAGCCCGTGATAGGCGTAAAACGCCATCTCGTGCAACAGGATCCGGTCGCTCATGCCGGGAGGCGCGGCGCGCCCCTCGTGATCGCATCGGTCATGCGCGCGACCCGGACGATGGCGCGCACGTCGTGCGCCCGCACTACATCCACCCCGTTCATGATCGCCACCGCCACCGTTGCCGCCGTGCCCTCCAGCCGCTCGTGCACCGGAAGATTCAAGACCTTGCCGATGCTCCCTTTACGAGAGGTGCCGATCAGGATCGGGCGCCCCAGCACCGCCAGCTCGCGGAGGCGCCGCAGGATCTCCAGATTCTGGTCCAGCGCGAGCCCGAATCCGTACCCCGGATCGACGAGCACTTGCGTCTCGGCAATGCCCGCCGCCACCGCGACGGCGAGCTGCCTCTGCAGAAACATCACCGTCTCCCGGACGACATCACGGGCGCCGACCCGATCATCCCAGTCCATGATGACCACCGGCACACCCGCCCGGGCCACGACCGAGGCCATGGCCGGATCGCCCCGGAGGCCGGAGACGTCGTTCACCATGACCGCGCCTGCGCCGAGCGCGGCAGCGGCCACACGCGCGGAAAAGGTGTCCACGCTGACGAGGAGGCCGGCGCTTGCCAGTCGTCTGATCGCCGGAATCGTCCGCACGCGCTCCTCATCGAAATCGACCGGGGGCGCGCCGGGGCGTGTCGAGCGGCCTCCCACGTCGAACAGGTCGGCCCCTGCGGCCGCCATCTCGTGACCGCGCGCCTCGGCCGCACCCGCGTCACCGGCGAGTCCGTCCCCGGCAAACGAGTCGGGCGCCATGTTGATGATTCCCATGATCAGCGTACGGGGCCCGAACGCGATCGAGAACCTCCCGCACCGAATCGGTGGAATCGTCATCGGCCCCCGGCCGGCGGTCCGTCGGAACCAGCCGTGCCGTAGAGATCGCGGGCCAGCCCCTCCGGGTCGAGGATCTGTTCCGGACGAAGCGCTCGAAGATGGAGGGTGGCGAGCGGATCCGTTGGCAACGCCTCGCGGGGCGCGCAGCCGATGAGTTCACCCGCCGCGACAGCAATGCCGAGGCGAGCGGCTTCGGCTTCGACCCGCCGGAGCGCGGTCAGGGGGGACGTCCGGCGGTAGTCACGAAGGTTCATCGACACCTGCACGAGCCCCCGAGACGCCAGCGCCACCCCCATCGCCTGGACCGCGGGGAGCCCTCCAGAGGACTCCCGAACCGTCGCCGCGATCGCCCGGGCGGCCGCGAGATCGGTCGTCTCCAGGTCCACGTTAAACGCGATCAGGATCTCCCTCGCGCCGACGGCGACCGCCCCGCCCGTGGGGTGTACCCGGGTCGGGCCATGATCGGGGCGCCGCGCGGGTAGCGTGATGTCGGCGCGCAACCCCTCGAATCCCCCGCGACGGATCGTCGGGAGCGTGCGGGTGGGATCGTGTGCCGCCGCGCCGTACAGATATACCGGCAGGCCCAGCTGGGCCGCCAGCCGCTCGGCGAGGCGCCGGGCGAGTGCCGCACACGCCTCGAGAGTCGCGTTCCACAGCGGCACGAACGGAATGACGTCCACGGCGCCGATCCGGGGGTGCACCCCCCGATGCGTCCGGAGGTCGATCTGTTCGAGGGCTACCTCGGCGACTCGAAAGGCCGCATCGCACACGGCGTCCCCCTCGCCAGCGAAGGTATAGACCGCCCGGTTATGATCGACATCGGGGGATACATCGATGAGGCGAACACCTTCCGCGTTCCGAATGGCGCCGGCAAGCGACGTCAGGACCGCGGGACGTCGGCCCTCGCTAACATTCGGCACGCATTCGATAATGGGACGCGACACGCAGAGACCACTCGAGGGGGTCGAAGGCGCGGCGGCGGAGAGCCGGCTACTCGTCTCTCGCGTCGGCGACGCGCGAAAAGTGAATCACGGTCACGGAGTCTTCAGGTCCGATCGTGCGCCCGTAGATCTTCGATAAGAACTCGATGAGGTCGGCGTGCTCGCGCGTGGCGGGGTTTTCCCGCTCGATCTCCCGTGGAGTCACCTCACGCAGCGCTTTCACCTCCACCCGGTCGATCATCGCGGTAAAGATTCGCTGTTTGGTCCCGAACCGAGTCCCGACGGTGACCCACACCAGCTGTCCGTCCTGATACTTGTCGCGCTTGTCTCCTAGGCGGATCGTGAGCGTTTTGGAGCCGTCCCGGAGCGCCTGGGCGAAGACACTTGAATAGAAGTTCAAGGCGAACATGCGTACCTCCACATGATGACCTGCCCGCGACGCCGCTCCCGCAAGGTGCAGAGCGCTGCGTTTTGTTCGTGTCCCCCACAGGGCTTCCCTCCACGCCCGCCGTCGGGATCCCCCCGATCGGGAACACCGCTCGCGCAGGCCTCGTATGGAGGAAAGCGCCATTTCGTTAGGAGGTGTGTATGATGAAACCGCCGGTCCTACTGACCGCGTTTGTCGCCGCGCTCGCACTCGTCGGCAATCCTGCCGGAGCCGCCCCGGCGCCCTCTCCGCTACCGGTTCCGCCCCCCGGCGGCCCGGCCGCGATCCTGGGGGGCCAGGCGATCGTCGTCAACGGACGCGGGATCGTCGAAGCCGCTCCGGACCGCGCCCTCGTCAACATCGGCGCGCAGATCACGCGGCCCACCGCGCAGGAGGCTCAGGAACGCCTCAGCGCCACGATGAACCAAGTGCTGAGCAAGATCACCGCGCTAGGGATCCCGCGCGAGCGTATCCAAACGATCGAGATCAACCTCTACCCGCAGAGACGCCCGCAGTCCGGCGAGATCACCGGCTACCAAGCCGTGCAGCGGGCCGTAGTCACCGTCGACGATCTCGCCCTGGTGGGCCGTGTCCTCGACGCGGCGGTTGCCGCAGGCGCGAACCTGCTCGACGGCGTGTCGTTCACACTGCGCGACTCGACCGCCTACCGCGCGCGGGCCTTCGCCGCGGCGGTCCAAGATGCCCGGACCACGGCGACTGCGCTGGCGACGGCGGCCGGCGTCACGATCTCCAGGGTCGTGCGGATCGAGGAGATGGGCGCGACCGTCCCCGTCACCTTCGGAAAGGCGATGACGGCGACCCCGGATGCGACGACACCCGTGCTCCCGGGGACGCTCACGGTCTCCGCGCAGGTGCGGGCGGTGTTCGCGTTCTGAGTTCCCTACTTGAAATCGGGAACAAACTCCGTGTGCGGCGTTTGCCCCGGGTCCGCCCGCACGGTCGCGCGGAGTTTGCCGTCCTTCATGAGTCTCAGGACGACGTGCTTGAAGGTCACGAACCCCAAGATCCGATCGGCCGCCTGCGTCCCTTCCGCGGACAGGAGTTCCTGGTTTTGGGCCGGAGTCTTCTTCGGGTCGGTCACGACGTCTTTGACATCCAAGGTGAGGGTACCGGTGCGGCGATCCAGCCGGACGCTCTGGACCGTCCCGGCTCCGACGTAGCCCTCGACAAGGTTCTTCGCCGCGGCCTCGGGTGGGGGCGAGGCGACCGATTCCTGTTTCGCTTCGTAGGCGCGCTCCCAAATCACGAGCCCGGCCCCGGCGACGAACACGATGGCGATGTAGATCATCACCGGCCGCCAGGCGAACGGCATCCGTTTCTTGGGCTTCGGCAACGGCTACCCTCCTCCCACGCTACCCGGGGACGGCCACGATGCCGTCGCTTCGGGTGAGCGTACCCCGGTAGAGAAACGCGATCTGCCGCAACGCCGCCTGCTGATCGAATTCGGTGAGCGCGGAGACTGCGTCCACGGGGACGATGATCTGCAGCCATCGGAGCGCGGCGCTGCCCGCGGTGTGGAGCACGCAGATGTTGCTCACCGTGCCGGTCACGATCACTGACGCGACGCGCCGCTGCCGGAGCTCGTGGTCCAACGTCGTGCCGTAGAACGCATCGTAGCGAAGTTTACGGACGACCAGATCATCCGGGCGGGGCGCCAGGTCGGGCACGATCTCGGCCCCCCACGTTCCCGCCACGGCGTGCGCCCCCCACAACGCGAACTCGGGATCGTCGGGACGGTGCCAATCCTGCGTGTAGACGACGAGGAGCCCGCGCGCGTGCGCGAAGGCTCGGAGGCGGGCGATCGCGGGCACGGTCGCCTGCGCCGCAGCCACGGTGAGGCTCCCGCGCGGATCCACGAAGTCGTTCTGCATGTCTACCACGATGAGGGCCGTGTCAGCGGGGTTGACCTGGACCCGGGGCTCGATGGTGATCGGTGGGACCTCGATCATGGATGGCCTCCCTCGAGAGCGACGCTGCGTCCAGAAAACATACGCGGGGAAGCAGCCTCGGCTCCTTCCCCGCGCAGCGTCGTGTGGGCGTCCGTCTCTACCCGGTCGCCTCCGGCTTCAGCTTTGGCTTCGGCGGAATGGTGGCGTCCGAACGGGAGAACGACTTGACCTCCTGGGTCACGGCCGGCGCCGGCGGGGCCGCCGAGACGTCGGGCGGCAGCAGCTCGCCGGCGATCAGCGCGTCGAGCTCCTCGCTGTCCAGCGACTCCCGCTCCAGCAGCGCTTTGGCGATGCGGTCGAGCACCTCTTGGTGGTCGGTCAGCACCTGACGCGCGCGGCTGTAGCACTCGTCGATGATCCGGCGGACTTCCTTGTCGATCTCGTAGGCGATCTCATCCGAGTAGTTCCGGCTTTCTACGAGATCCCGTCCCAGGAACACCGGCCCGTGCTTGGTGCCGAGCGTCAGCGGCCCGAGCTTATCCGACATCCCGAACTCGGTCACCATCTTGCGGGCGAGCTCGGTGGCTTTCTCGAAGTCGTTGGCCGCCCCGGTCGTGATCTCTCCGAAGACGATCTCCTCGGCCACCCGGCCGCCAAGGATCGCCGTGATGTTCGCCAGGATCTCGCTCCGCGTGACGGTGTACTTGTCCTCCTGCGGAAGCGGGAGCGTATAGCCAAGCGCCATACCGCGAGGCAGGATCGTGACCTTGTGCGGCGGGTTCGCCTGCGGCAGGAGCTTGCCCAACAGCGCGTGCCCGCCTTCATGGAATGCTGTCAGCTCGCGCTCTTTGGGGGACAGGATCCGGCTCTTTCGCTGCGGACCCGCGATCACCCGCTCGATCGCCTCGTCGAACTCGGACATGCCGACCCGCTTCTTCCCCCGCCGCGCCGCCAGCAGCGCCGCCTCGTTCACCATGTTCGCCAGATCGGCCCCACTGAACCCGGGCGTGCGCTTGGCCAGCACGTCCAGATTGGCATCGTCACCGATCGGCTTGCCACGCACGTGCACGTCAAGGATGGCGCGCCGCCCCTTCGTATCCGGGTTGTCCACGACGATCCGGCGGTCGAACCGGCCGGGCCGCAGCAGGGCCGGGTCGAGGATGTCCGGCCGGTTGGTGGCGGCGATGACGATGATCCCGGAGTTGGGATCGAACCCATCCATCTCCACCAGCAACTGGTTCAGCGTCTGCTCCCGTTCATCGTGCCCGCCGCCTAATCCGGCGCCGCGCTGCCGTCCTACTGCATCGATCTCGTCGATGAACACCAGACAAGGCGCGCTCTTCTTCGCCTGGTCGAAGAGATCTCGTACGCGGCTCGCGCCGACGCCGACGAACATCTCGACAAACTCGCTGCCGGAGATCGAAAAGAACGGCACCCCGGCTTCGCCCGCGATCGCCTTGGCCAGCAGCGTCTTGCCGCTCCCCGGCGGGCCCACCAGCAGCACCCCCCGTGGGATCTTGGCGCCCAGCGCTTGGAACTTCTTCGGATGCCGGAGAAACTCGATGATCTCCTCCAGCTCCTCCTTGGCTTCGTCCACTCCGGCGACGTCGTCGAATGTCACCCGGGTCTTCGCTTCGGTATGCAGGCGGGCCCGGCTTTTGCCGAACGACATCGCTTGGTTCGACCCCGATTGAGCCTGGCGCAACATCAACATCCAGAGGCCCACGAGGACGAGAAACGGCAGCATCGTGGTCACGAGGTTGGGCCAGAGCGACGATCGAGAGGGCGGATCTACGCTGATCTTGACGCCATGGGACCGCAGGATCTCCAGGTACGAGCTATCGCCCTTGGGCACATACGTGCGAAACGGCTGGCCGTTTTTCTTCTGACCGGACACGGCCTCATCGCCGATCGTCACCTGGTCGATGTGTCCCTGTTGCGCCTCGGAGATGAATGTGCTGTAGGCGACGACCTCGCTCGACGTACCCCGGTTGTTGTAGAGAGGAAGCACGAGGTAGAGCACGACAACGACAATCAGCGCCCAGACAAGCAGGTTCCGGACGTACTTGTTAAACAACCGAGCAACCCCCTCGAAACGATCGACCGCCGGACCACAGCCGCCGCCGGCGGGCGCCCCCTGGAACCCGGTCGAAACTTATCACAAAATTATAGCACATCTCACGCCCTCAACGGCCGCGCCACGACGCGGACGCCACGCATCGTGGTTGGTGTAATCTGCGCAGCTTCCGATGCCCGCATGCCGACGATCCACAGGACCATGCCGTCCCGTGTCGTCAACACCGGGATGGACGCCCGGCGATGCCGCGGGATCTTCTCGTCCCGCAGGTAATCCGCGACCATCTTCGTCCGCCCCTCCATCCCCACCGGTGCGAACCGGTCTCCGGGTTGTGGTCCCCGCAACACCAGCTCGCTCCCAACACACGCGGCGTCCAACACCACCGCATCCCGTCGGGCCAAGTCCTGCCCCGCCTCGAGCTGATCTCGCGTCAGCTCCTCCGCGGTCACCTGCACACCATACTCCACGGCGACCACACGGCCCGGCACCGACACCTTATATAACCGCGGCGGGCCGCCCGTGCATTCCGCCGCGACCTCGGCGCCCGTCGGGAGCCGGGTGATCCGCACGCCTCCGGGGAGCGGCATCCAGGAACCCGCTTGCCCCTCGAGCACAAGCTGCCGTGCCCCTTCAATGTGAACGAACCGTACGGCGCGCAAGTTCCCGCGTACCCGTCGCAACGCCTCGCGCAGCACGCGCCGTTGGAGCGCCGCGGGCAACCGGATGAAGCGCTCGAGCGACACCTGCACGACTTCCAAATCGCCCGTGAGCGTCTCCGCGATTCGCGCGGCCGCCAGCGTGTCGATCGCCTCAGCTTCGTCCCGCAGCAGATCGGCCGCGCGCGCCAGCGTTTGCCGCACATCAGGATTATACCCTTCGAGGGCGGGAAGCAGGACCAGCCGGATCCGATTTCTGAGGATCGCGAGATCCCGGTTCGTCGAATCCTCCCGCCATTCGGCCCCGATCGCTCGAAGATACGATTCGACGTCCCGCCGTGTGGTCTCAAGCAGCGGCCGGATGATGGACGTTTCGCCGCTCCGTCGAACGGGGGGGATCCCGGCCAGCCCATCGAGGCCGCTCCCGCGCAGGAGCCGGATCAGCACGGTTTCGGCTTGATCATCGAGGGTATGCCCTGTGGCAACGACCGTCGCGCCGACGTCCCGCGCGACTCGCGCCAGAAACTCGTAGCGAAGCCGGCGCGCCGCGTCTTCCACGGACAGGCCTTCTTGATCGGCGAGCGTTCGCGGATCGACGGCGGCTTGATGATGCTCCAACCCGAGGGTACGGCTCATCGCGGCGACAAACGCCGCGTCGAGACCGGCCTCCGGACGCAACCCGTGATCGACATGGGCGACGTGAAGAGTCAGGGGGCGGTCGCGCGCGATCGCGGCAAGACCGTGCACCAACGCCGTCGAGTCGGGCCCGCCAGAGACCGCCACCACGACGGTTTCTCCGCCCATGAGCATCCGGTGCCGGCGCACCGTGTCCTGCATGCGGTGCACAAATGCGTGGTCACCACCGGCCATGGCGTTCACGGAGATCTCGCATACTGGATCACGCTGGCTCATTCCGCGATGCGGACGCACCATCCCGGACGGTTCTGGAGTTGGTGGCGGCGGAGGGCTTCGAACCCCCGACTCCGCGGGTATGAACCGCGTGCTCTGACCACCTGAGCTACGCCGCCGTGTGCGCCTTCATTATAACAGGATCACAGGGAAACCGGTTCTGAAAAACAGCGAGGCCACACACAGGTTAAGCCGGGTTGGCTCCGAAGAGCTACCTCTCTCTCATCCTGATGTGTGGCGCTCGCTGACATCGCACACTGTATCACACGCCTCCCTCACTGCCAATCGGGAACTTTCGTTTGACGTGCTGTGGATAATTCGCATGGGGATATCTTGTGGACATCAAAGAAGGACCGCGAGACACCGTGGGAGTATCGGGTCTGCGTGCGGATCGGCGTGCCAAAAGAAATCAAAGACCAGGAGGGACGCGTCGGCATTACGCCCGCCGGCGTCCATGAGTTGGTGGACGCCGGGCACACCGTGCTGGTCGAAGCGAAAGCGGGTGAAGGGAGCGGTATCTCCGACCGGGACTACGAACATCGAGGCGCGCGGATCACCCGCGCGGCGGCAGAGGCCTGGGACGCGGAGATGGTCATGAAAGTCAAGGAACCCCTATCGGAGGAGTACCGCTACCTCCATCCCGGACAGATCATCTTCACGTATTTCCATCTTGCGGCGGCCCCGGAGCTCACCAAGACGCTTCTCACATCCAGGTCCCTGGCGATCGCCTACGAAACGGTCCAGCTTGCCGACGGCGAACTGCCGCTGTTGACCCCGATGAGCGAGGTCGCGGGCAGGATGTCGATCCAGGAAGGGGCCTTCTATCTAAAGGAGACGGCCGGCGGTAAGGGGACGCTCTTGGGGGGCGTCACAGGAGTGGCCCCCGCCAACGTCGTCATCATCGGCGGCGGGGTCGTGGGGACGCATGCGGCAAAGGTGGCCACGGGGATGGGCGCGCAGGTGACGGTCCTGGAACGAAACCCCCGGCGGATGTCCTACCTGGACGACGTCCTGCACGGACGCGCGATGGCGATTATGAGCAACCCGGTCACGATCGAGCAGGCCGTTGCATACTCAGACCTGCTCGTGGGAGCCGTGCTCATCCCCGGGGCGCGCGCCCCGCGGCTTGTGACCGAGGCGATGGTGCAGACGATGAAACCCGGATCGGTGATCGTCGACGTCGCCGTCGATCAGGGGGGCTGTATTGAGACCACGGAGCCGACGACGCACAGCCACCCGATCGTAATAAAGCACGACGTCCTGCACTACGGCGTGACCAACATGCCGGGCGCGCTTCCACGGACCTCGACGTACGCGTTGACGAATGCGACCATCCGATACGCCCTGGCGATCGCCGGCAAGGGGTGGCGGCGCGCCGCGCTTGAGGACCCGGCATTGGCGCACGGCGTCAATACGGCGGAGGGACACCTCACACATCCGGCGGTCGCCGAAGCGCACGAGCTGCCCTATACCCCTCTCGAGAAATTCCTTCGGTAAGCTCCGGCGCCGTCCGGGTCGGACGAATCGCTGCCGGATATGATCGAGCGAGGCCGCGGCTGGGGATGGACCTTGCGGGGCCTTACTCCTTCGGTTGTTCCTTGGACTTGTCGATCCGGATCTTGCCGGCCGCGATCTCTTCGAGAGCGACGGTCACCGGGTTGCTGCTGGCGACGTCGACCATCGGCAGCTGACCTTCCTTCAAGACGCGCGCCCGCTTGGAAACGGCGACGACGAGTCCGTACTTGTTCTCGATCTTCTCGAGCAACGCCTCGAGCGGAGGCCGAATCATCATGATGGTATCCTATCCTCCTTGTACCGTGAAACGCATATGCCCAGCAACGCGGATCGGCGGACAACGGGACACGCCACCGCAGGGCCGGAAACACCGGCGGAATGGATGGGGAACCAAACGCTGGTAGGCGGGGGAAATCTGCGGCGGGGTGAAAGCGATGACTCTCACCCCGCCGACATTACTCCCGGCAGCGACCTACTCTCCCGCGCAGTTGCCCGCGAAGTACCATCGGCCCTGGAGGGCTTAACGACCGTGTTCGGAATGGGAACGGGTGTAACCCCTCCGGCATCGCCACCGGGAATCTCACACAGTGGGGCCATACGGCCCCTACGACTCAGCCATGGCTCGTGCGTTCGGATCCCGGCCCCCCGTGCTAATGGAAGCCTTAGCCTGCGACTCCGAGCCACGGTGCAAGCTCCATACAGCTACCCCTAAGAAAGTACCTTCAAGCCCTCGACCGATTAGTACCGGTAGGCTCAAGGCCTTGCGGCCCTTACACCTCCGGCCTATCAACCAGGTAGTCTTCCTGGGGTCTTACCCGGTTAGCCCGGTGGGAGGCCTCATCTTGGGGTGGGTTTCGCGCTTAGATGCTTTCAGCGCTTATCCCGTCCGCACATAGCTACCCGGCGCGTGCCCTTGGCAGGACAACCGGTACACCAGAGGTGCGTCCACTCCGGTCCTCTCGTACTAGGAGCAGCTCCCCTCAAGCCTCCTGCGCCCGCAGTGGATAGGGACCGAACTGTCTCACGCGTGTTGTTTCCCCTGTTTCCAGAGGCACAGACTATAGCTCCATCCTTCCGGAGAAGTCAGAAGGAGCCGGCGTATGATGGGTGTCATAGATTTGCTTCTTCAGCACAACAACCCATCTCAGGCCTTGCGGCCATCAGTCGTTACAGGGAACGGAAGCCGATCTCCGGTAGTGCTTCCCTCATTCCAGCTTCCGTTCTTCCCTCGGTATTGCCCTCCGCAACGTTCGGCAGTTGCGGGAGGGTTCCACCGATATCAGCCGGTTTGCACCTCAGGATTACTCCCGAGGGACGCAGTGTCCCTACGTTCTGAACCCAGCTCACGTACCGCTTTAATGGGCGAACAGCCCAACCCTTGGGAGCTACTACACCCCCAGGATGCGATGAGCCGACATCGAGGTGCCAAACCTCCCCGTCGATGTGGACTCTTGGGGGAGATCAGCCTGTTATCCCCGGGGTAGCTTTTATCCGTTAAGCCACGGCGCTTCCACTTGCCGCCGTAGGATCACTAGGCCCGACTTTCGTCCCTGCTCGGCTTGTAGGCCTCACAGTCAAGCCCCCTTATGCCCTTACACTCGACGCACGGTTTCCAACCGTGCTGAGGGGACCTTGGGGCGCCTCCGTTACATTTTAGGAGGCGACCGCCCCAGTCAAACTGCCCACCTGCCACTGTCCCGACAATCGATGAGATCGTCGGTTAGGACGTAATTCAATCAAGGGTGGTATTCCAAGGTTGGCTCCACCGAAGCTGGCGCCCCGGCTTCGACGCCTCCCACCTATCCTCTACATGACAGAACCACATCCAATGACAGGATACAGTAAAGCTCCACGGGGTCTTTCCGTCCAGCTGCGGGTAGTTCGTGTCTTCACGAACACCACAACTTCGCCGAGTCCCTGGTCGAGACAGCGCTCAAGTCGTTACACCATTCGTGCAGGTCGGAACTT
>DASSXJ010000041.1 GCA_035703895.1 bacterium
TGGGACCCCTCCATTCGGAGGACGATCTCCCCGGCGGGACCTTCCGCGGCTACTACTGGCCGCTCAAGCGTATTGGGGTCATCGTCAACTTGCAAACCAAGAAGGTGGCCGCGCTGGCGATCTCTTACGACGACAGCTACCAAACCGAGAAGGGGATCATGGCGGGCACCGAGATGGATGCGATCCGTTCCGCCTACGGCAAGGAAGAGACCGTTGACAGCCACCAGGACGACGATACCCTCGTCTACGACAAGCTTGGGGTGGCTTTTGTCGTCGACAAGAACGGCGCCCTAGGCGGACGCGTGTCGGTCATCTTCGTCTTCGGGCAGGGGCATTACAAGGACATCTTCCAGAACCAGTAACGCTTCTAGCGCGAACGGACGTCGAGGGCGTCGCGAAGCGCGTCGCCAATGAGGAATACCGCGACGACGGTGAGGGTGATCACCAGCCCTGGGGCGATGGCGAGCACCGGGTTGCTGGTGATGTAGTCTTCCGCCTGGGTTAAGAGGTTGCCCCACGTCGGGATGTCAGGAGGCAGGCCAAAGCCCAAGAAGTCCAGAGCGGCCTCTGCCAGGATCGCTCCCGCCACAGCGAACGCCGCCTGCACCAGAATCGGCGCCATGGCGTTGGGGAGGATGTGGCGAAAGATGATCCGGCGCGTCCCGGCCCCAATCGCGCGCGCCTCCTCCACGAACTCGCGGGTCCGCAACGCAAGGTATTCCGCTCGGACGATTCGGGCCAACCCGGTCCAGCCAAACAGCCCCAGATAGGCGATCATCATCACAACCGGCGCCCGCCCTCCCGTCCAGTTGATGAGGATGAGCAGCAGGAAGATCGCGGGAAAGCTCAGCATGAGATCGACGAACCGCATGATCACCGTATCGACCCACCCCGCCATATAGCCCGCCGCAGATCCCATCACGACCCCAATCGCGCTCCCCACCAGCATCGCCGTTAGCCCAACCAGCAGGCTGATGCGCCCTCCGTACACGACGCGCGCGAACTCGTCCCGCCCCAAATCGTCGGTTCCGAAGATATGCTGGCGGCTGGGCGCGGCCAGACTGTGATCGGGATCCAGGTCCGTCGGGCTGAACGAGGTGACGGCCGGCGCGAGGATGGCGCTCCCGACGATCACCGCCAGGACGGCGAGGCCGGCGAGCGCAATGCGGTGGCGGCGGAAGCGGTGCCAGGCCAGGGCCCAGAGCCCCTTCCCCGCCGGGACGGCGAGCGGAACCGCCTGAGCCGTGATGGGAGTCCCCACTATTCGTACCTGATACGAGGATCCAAGGCTGCGTAGGTAAGGTCGGCCATCAGATTTCCGACGATGAGCAGGATGGCGCTGATCATGAGCCCGGCCATCTGGACCGGGTAGTCCCGGTTGTTGAGCGCAGCGAGGAAGAGCCGGCCCATTCCCGGCCAGGCGAAAATCGACTCTGTGATGACGGCCCCGCTGAACAACACATGGAGATCCAATCCCATGATCGTGACGATCGGGATGAGCGAGTTGCGCAGCACGTGGCGGAGCATCACCCGGTAGGCGGGCAGCCCCTTCGCGTACGCGGTCCGGACATAATCTTGCCCCAGCACTTCGAGCATGCCGCTCCGCAGGTAGCGGCTCCAGCTGGCGATGGACCCGATCCCAAGCACCATCGCCGGCATCGTCAAATGCCGCAGCAGATCCCCGACCGACCGGTTATCGATCTCGTGCATGCCCGCCACCGGCAGGAGGTGCCACCGGACCGCGAGCGCCATCTGCAGCATGAGGCCGAACCAGAACGTCGGCATCGCCCAGACGAAGAACGACCCGAGGGACAGCAGGTTGTCGCCCCACGAGTACTTGTGGGTCGCCGCGAGCGCGCCAAGCGGAAATGATAGCGCGATCGCGAGGGAGAGCGCGCTCAGCATCAACGTGAACGTCGCCGGAAGCCGCTCACCAATCATGTCTAAAACTGGGCGCCCGGTGTAGTACGAGTATCCCCAGTGACCACTCACCAAGCCCTTCAGCCACGACGCGTATCGCAGGTACCAGGGTTGGTCCAACCCCAACTGATGCCGCAGCAGATCGATCTTCTCGGGGGTGACGTGAGGGTTGTGCAGGTAGACGGCCAGCGGACCGCCGGGCGCAAGGCTCATGATCGAGTACCCCACGAGGGACACGAGCAGCAGCAAGACTGCGGCCTGGACTCCTCGCTGCGCGACGTAGGACCCCATCGCCGCGACCCTACCGCGTACTCCACTCCTCGGGGAGGGTCGTGTTGAAGGTCGTCACATCGTAGCCCTGCACGATGCCGGCGACGGCGTTGTTGTTGACGAGCCAGAAGAGAAAGATGATCGGCACGTCCCGGAACTCCAATTCCTGGATCCGGTCATAGATCGCGTGGCGCTTCGCCTCGTCCACCGTGCGGTCGGCGTCTTCGAGTAACCGGTCCATCTCGGGGTTGCTGTACCGTTCGTCGTTTTCACCTGGGGAGTTCGCATCCTTGGGAATGAAGCTGGAATGCCAATTGATCTTGTTTTCCGGAAAGACGCCCTGACCCCACGTAAAGATCAGCGCTTCGTCTTTGCCGTTCCACTGGGGACCGTTCTGCCCGAACAGCGCCGCGGCGCTCACCGCGTGAGTCTCCGTGTACACTCCAATCGACCGCCACGACTGCGCGATCACCTGCATGGCCTGTACGAAGTATGCCCGTCCGGAGACCGTCCACAGCGGTACCTCGAGCCGCTTTCCCCCCTTGTAGAGGACCCCCCCCGGCCCGGGGGCAAAGCCGTCCTCGAGCAGGACTTTCCGCGCGCGCGCACGGTCATACGGCCGCGGCCGGAGGGCTTTGTTCGCATACGGCCCGTTCGGCACCAAGTCGCTGACGGCCGGCTCGGCCTGGCCCTTCATGATGTTCCTGATGACTGACTCCTTGGGCGTCGCATAGTCGAGGGCCTGACGCACGGGCGCCTCACGGAGGAACTCGTACTCGTCGAGCTGCACCAGAGCGTAGGTCGGCGCCAAATACCGCTTGATCGTAATGTTCGGCATGCGCTTGACTTCGTCGAGGCGCGCCGCCGGGATGCTCAGCACGCTGAGGTCCCCCGCCCTCATCAGGTTCACCTGCGCGTTCTCGTCCGGGACGATCCGCACCACGATTCGTTGGAGCTTGGCCTTCTTTCCCCAGTACTGCGGGTTGGCCGTCAAGGTCACGTGATCGTCGGTGATAAACTCTGAGACGTAGAAGGGGCCGGTGCCGACCGGCTTCTGGTTGAACGGCGCCCGGTTGATCTGGTCCGCGCTCAGTGACCCCAGGACGTGCTGAGGGACGAGCGCCGCCCCCATGACCTGGTCGCGGAACGGCGCATACGGTTCCTTTAAATGATAGACGGCGGTCAGAGGATCCGGCGTGTCGATCGATACGATCTTGTCGAAGCCCGTCGCATACGTAACGTGAACGTCCTTGTTCGTGGCCAGTTGCCAGGTGAACTTCACGTCGGCGGAGGTGAGCGGCGCCCCGTCGGACCAGCGGACACCCGGTCTCAGTTTGAAGGTCCAGGCGAGACCATCCGGGCTCACCGCATAGCTCGCCGCAAGCGCGGGCACCCATTCGCCCTTGAGGTTGATCGTATACAGGCTGTCAAAGGCAAATCGGTAGACTGCGCTGCTCGCCGCCAGACCGGCCAGGTAGGGATTGAGGTTATCGGGGTTGTCCGTAATTGCCATGACGAACGTTCCGGGGGCCGGTCCGGCGATCGTACGATGGACCGGCAAGACCACAAGGAGGGATACCAGCACGACGGCAACG
This sequence comes from bacterium, assembly GCA_035703895.1. Taxonomy (NCBI): domain Bacteria; species bacterium. Next base: position 3,786 of record DASSXJ010000041.1, read on the forward strand.
ATCTGGGGCTTCATAGACCCTCCCTCAAGACGACGAGTCCCGATGTCCGTGAATGCCCTTTTTCCCATTCTAGGGAGACCCGGGGAGAGCCGCAATCCTTGCAATCGGAAACCGCGGGGATTAGGATAGGAACTGTCAACCGCACCGGAGGGGTGGCCGAGCGGTCCAAGGCAACGGTTTGCTAAACCGTGACCCTCTAACCGGGGTCCGTGGGTTCGAATCCCACCCCCTCCGCCAGTTCATCCGGATGCATAACGAACGTCATACGCCGTTACTCGGGTAGCATGGAGAGCCCCGGAGCGATGGCGGAACAGAAAGCGCCATGACCGCGAACTGGAGGAGCACTTTGGCGATCTTCACCACGCCGTAACGGCAACCTGCGCAGACGGTTTCGTGACGCACGACCGGAGACTACGAGAGTTGATCCACCGCGCGCAAGTACCTGATTTGCAAGTCTTCACCCTCACGCAGTTGTTGCGTCAATTCGAGAGGACTGCTCGCGGCTGATGTTGAGGCAGGGGGGCAGCGACGCCCGCCGGTTCCGGAGTCAGAAAACTTGCACCCTCCGCGGTAGGCTTCGAGGATAACACGATCATCGTACTAAACGCCTCCTCAGGGTAGCCGGAGCGGCGTGTCGCGCGGACTGAGCTGCTCCTCCCCGGGCGGGATCCGCGTAAAACATCCCAGCGACGGCGCCCCGAGTCCGCTTATCTCGCTGCTGGTTGACGCGTCCGCCCTCTCCCACGCGGCAAGGCCGAGAACGTCCCCACGGCTATCCAGGATCGGCCCGCCGGACTCACCGTTCTCCGGAACCGCACCGGCCGTGAACGCCACGGTGACGACAGCCGTTCCGTCGAGAGTACGTAACACGCGGGCCACGTGGCCTTGCGATTCGTGGCGCGGAAAGGCGATGTTGTGCTCCCATGCAAAGCCGTGATCGAGCCTGAACCCCACCACGCTCGCGGCCTCGCCGGGCCTCGGCAGCCGATTTGACCGGATGTGAAGCGGCACCGCGACGAGCGGCGCGACGGCAGGATGGTACACTCCGATGGGGAACAGCGGGACTTCGGGGCCGACGTGCACGATCGCCACGTCGCGCGTGAAGGTCCGGGCGCGATCGCCCGATCGCGGGTTCCAGCACACGACGTGCACCGCGTACTCGAGGCCGCCGACGATGGCGACGAGCATGGTATAAGGCAGCCGGACGACCGTGGTGACAACATGCGACGCCGTGTACGCGTCGCCAGCCGTATTGAAGAAGAAGGCGGATCCGTACTCATACGGGACCCAGGTCGTCTTGTCCATCGTCACGAGCACGAACACACTCCCCGCGGCCGGCGCCGCGCCTGAGGAGAGCGTCGGAGCGGTCCCGCAGCATAGAGACGCCGCGACGGCGATCAGCGCCAAGCGCATACGGCTGTGGGGCCCATGAAACTCTCGCTCGCGATGCGTCACACTCATGGTTATAGCACGAGATCTCGAACTCGGAGGGGATGTCTCTTTGACCGGATCATTGGGTGACCGTTTGGAACCCCTCCCGCGCGAAAACCCTTGCAGGATTCGCGTTTCAGAGTTCGATGGAATCAACTCGAGAGGCACTGCTGGAGCCGGCGAATCGGATTCGAACCGTTGACCTACGCATTACGAGTGCGCTGCTCGCCTCGCCAGCCCTTGTATTTAGCGGCTCGGCTAACACTCTTGCGTGCCGGGGAGCCACCACGCTGGCTCCCCGGCACGATTTTCCCACGGGTCCCGGAGACCGAGGTTGACGTCTTCGTGCCATTGCCCGGCCCGGTAACCATCCCAGAGTACGCGGGCGCGCTCTGGATCTAACCGTTCAACATCCCGCTTAAGTCAAAAAAGCAATGTCTCGCCAGTACAGAGCTACCCACACAAGTCAGGTAAGCATGTACTGGCGAGTCGCCGTAGTTGAACATTTCGACGACGGCCTCCTGACGATCTTCGTCCTCGCCGACTAGCTTCCAGTGCCATCCAACCAGATCCCTGTGTATGGCCGCGATGTGAACCTCAAACTTTGACTGATCCACGAGTGTGAGGACAGTTTCAGGCCGCAATATACCGCCCAGATGGCACTGGCGCTGAACCGGGCCCCTACGCCCGTCTCTTGCAGGCGCGGGTCCTAGTCCCGCCTTATGTCGGTCCTGGACGCTCGTCGCGCGGAGCCCTGTTGTCGATTTTGGGCCCCTCCGAACGACTATCTATTGTCCGCACCAATTCGACCACATGAGGAGGGAGCTATGAAGTACCTGTGCCTGATCTGCATTGAGGAGAGGAAGGTGGACGCCATGTCTAAGAGCGAGTTCCACGCCCTCGTAGACGCGGCGCCGGACGACGAGGAAGAAACGGCGCGCGACGCGCGAGAGGAGATGGGGACATGAAGTTGAGCTCTCTTGATTGAGCGGCTCCCTACGGTGCCGCGGAGGCGCCTGTGGGAAATTGAGGGCGAAGTCAAACTTCTGTTGGCTGATCTCGCTCCCCTCAGCCCCATCTTTCGGGATGGTCACCTGCTGCTGCTCGCCGACAAGACAGGGCTTCCACTTGCCACGCTCGTCGCGGCCTGTCAGGAGGTCGCCGATCCCATCCGCGAAGATGGGGCGCCGACGACTGCTCTCGCCGCCCCCTCCGCGTAGTTCTCCTGCTGGCTGGCTGGGCTCAGATGGCGCCAGTTTCAAGTATTATTGTGAGTATCTCCCCAACTAGGAACCCAGGTTACTGTCTGCTAGGGTGCAGCGGTTCTTTCTGACACTATTACTTCTAGGTCCCCTGAGGATCTATTCGCACCGTGCTCGTGAGCAACGCCACGGGCGTCATCCCCTCGACAACTCACGATACCTAAAACAGTCGACGACGTGGTCGTTCACCATGCCTGCTGCCTGCATGAAGGCGTAGCAGATGGTCGAGCCGACAAACTTAAACCCCCGCTCCCGCAGATCCGTACTCATCGCGTCTG
>DASSXJ010000042.1 GCA_035703895.1 bacterium
TACGCTCGCGCCGGGCGCCGTCTTCGTCGCCTACCGTCCGCGCGCCAGGCCGGCACGATCATGCTACAATTTTCACGTGCGTCCGGCGAACGATCGTCCGTTCGGCGTTGCCATCGCAGGGGCTGGCGTGATTGCCTCGTCTCACGCCCGCGCGGTCGCGGGCCTCCCAAACGCGCGGCTGCGCGCGGTGACCGATGTCGCGGCCGAGGCGGCGCAACGTCGCGCGGCCGAGTTCGGCGTCGACGCCTACACCGATCTGGGGGAACTGCTGCGGCGCCCCGATATCGACGTGGTGTCGGTCTGCGTGCCGAGCGGCCTCCACGCCGAAGTCGGCGCCCAGGCCGCCGAGGCGGGCAAGCACGTGATCGTCGAGAAACCGATCGACGTGTCGCTCGAGGCGGCCGACAGGCTGATCGCGACATGCCGGCGGCGGGGGGTCAAGCTGGCGGTGATCTCACAACACCGGTTCGACCCCGGCATCCAAGCGATGCGCGCCGCGCTCGATGCCGGCCGGTTCGGCCGCCTGGTGCTGGGGGATGTGATCGTCAAATGGTACCGGACCGGAGCATACTACGGCAGTGCGGGCTGGCGGGGGACGTGGAAACTCGACGGCGGCGGCGCCCTGATGAATCAGGGCATTCACTGGGTGGACGTGCTGCAGTGGATGATGGGACCGGTCGATCGCGTGGTCGCCCGCTGCTCGATGATTGCGCACGATATCCCGGTCGAAGATGTTGCGCTGGCACTGCTCACATTTCGCAGCGGCGCACTTGGCACGATCGAGGTCTCAACCGCCGTCTATCCGGGCCTTCCGGAGCGCATCGAGATCACCGGGACAGGCGGGACGGCCGTTGTGGAGATGGGCGAGGTGGTCGTCTGGGAGTTCAAGGACGAGAAGGGTGAGGTCGGCCCGTACGGCGCCAAAGTCCGGACCGTCCACCGCGCGGAGGCGGCGACGGCGCCGGATCAGGCCGCGAGCCAAATCGCCGGCCATCGAACGCAGATCGGGGACTTCCTCCAGGCCATTGCCGACGATCGAGACCCGGTGATCACCGGCGAGGAAGCGCGCAAACCGCTCGAGATCATTCTGGCCGTGTATGAATCGGCGCGAACGGGACGCGAGGTCGCGCTCCCCCTCAGTCGCGCCGGGCAACAACGGTAGAGGCACCGAGGTGGACCCCAGTGCCTCTACGATCGCCTTGCCGCCCGACGTCTTACGGTTGTGTAGTTCGCGACCCGTCCACACCGGCCCGGCAAAGATTTCCGGGCCCGTGATGGCTCTCGCGGCCGCTTATCGCTCGATCCTCGAGATCTTCGCGTCCTGCAGGCTGAGGTTGAACATCAGCCCCCTCTGATCGAACACGTACCCCACGATCGGGGCGTTGGGAGCCGGATTCGTGGACGCCTGGCCTCCCACGTTCACGAGCACAAGCGAGCCGTCGACCCCCGCTTTCCAGTATCCGTCCCGCTGCGCCTTGGCCCGGAACTCTCTGAGCGCCCGGTCCGACAAGAAGGCGACGATGACGGACTTTCTCTGGGCTCCAAACTGGATGCCCAGCGAGCCTGTGGTGAGGCTGTAATACCCGACGGTCGTGCCGCCCACTCGCAACACGCCCTCACCGTAGGCGCCCCCGAGACCAACCCCGGCCTGGATAACCTCCGGGAAGACGAGAAGGCCCCGGGCATCACGCAGAACCGCAGGGGCATCCCCGAACTCGCTTCTGAACTGGTGGAGTGTCCGGTCGGCCCCTACGGAAATCGCTTCCGCGGTCGCCGCATGGGACGCAACCGGTGAGAAGACCAGGTTGGCCAGCAAGCTAAGGCCAACGATCCACACCATTCTCTTACTAGCGTGCAGTACTCTCATCGCTATTGCCCTCCTCCGTGGTGACGTCGGGCCGTTGCAATGTTACCCTTCGCGGGAGGGCGCCAAACATGCGTACTCGGCCGGTCAGGGCGTGCTGCGCGGCGGCTCCGTCGCGGCCTTGAGCTCGGCGAGCGCGCGTCCCAGCGCGTCGATCTCTTTCCCGTAGGTCGCGAAGTCCCCGGCTCGAAGGGCAACCTGCGCCCGCTCGTAATGCGTGTTCGCCTCGGCGGCGAGCGCCGCGATGCGCGAGCGGGAGGCGCCGGCCGCCCCTGCGGACGGCGGTGCGGACCCCGCAGCTCCCGGTTGGGCGGGAGCCCCCCGCGGCTGACCGGGCGAGATCGTCGCAGGCTCGGAGGGGAGCCCGACGAAGATGCGCGCCAGGGCGGCCTCGAGCGTCTGCTCCATGGCAATCCGGGCGCCGTAGGCGACGATCACCCGCTTGAGCTCCGGCAGCGCGCTGCCCGAGGCCTGAAGGTACAGCGGCTCGACGTACAGGAGCGCGTCGGCAATCGGCACGACGAGCAGGTTGCCGCGGATGACCTGGGATCCCTGCTGGTTCCACAGCGACAGCTGGGCGCTGATCGTCGGGTCCTGGTTGATCCGCGCCTCGATCTGCATCGGGCCGAACACCGTCCGGTCCTTGGGAAACCGGTAGACGAGGAGCCGGCCGTAGTTGGGCATATCGCTGCGCCCGGCCATCCAGGCGACCATGTTGTCTTTCCCCGCGGGCGTAAACGGGAGGATCAGCGCGAACTCCTCGCCCCGCGCGGGATCCAGCCTGAGGTTCACGTAGTACGGTTCGAGCGGCTGCGGGGATCCGCCAAACAGCTCATTGGGGAATGTCCAGAGATCTTCTCGGTTGTAGAACACTCGCGGGTCCTTCATGTGAAAGGTCGAGTAGACCTGCGACTGGATCGTGAACAGGTCCTCGGGATAGCGAAAGTGGGCGGCAATCCCCCGGGGGAGCGCGTCGAGGGACCGGAACAGGCCGGGGAAGATCCCCATGTACGCCTGGATCAACGGATCCTTGGGATCCATCACGTAGAACGCGGTCGTGCCATCGTAGGCGTCCACGACCACCTTCACGGCGTTCCGGATGTAATTGGCGCGGCCGAATGGCCGGGAGTACGGGTAGGCGGACGTCGTGGTATAGGCGTCCACGATCCAGAGCAACCGGCCGTCCACCAGCACGAGATACGGGTCGTGATCGAAGGACAGCATCGGAGCGATGTGGGCCACCCGCTCCCGCACTTCCCGATGAATCATCACCCGGCTCTGGGGCGTGACGTCGGTGCTTAACAGCAACTGGGAGGCGCCAAGCCGCGCCGCGAACGCCAGCTTGGCCAGCGGAGCGGTGAGCGGCACCCCACCGCGCCCGGCATACGTCACCAAGACGTTTTGGTCGCCCTGCGGGTAGTCCAGTTCCTTGGTGCGCGTGTTGACGACCACGTACTGGTTGGCGAGAAGCCCGTAGTACAGCTCAGGCCGGGTGACCTGGAGGCCGATCGGGCTCTGCGGCGGGATGTCTTTGATGTAGAACTCGGGCAGCCCCTCCCCCGAGATCCGGTTGACCGGCGTCATCACGAGCCCGTATCCGTGGGTGAAGAGCTGGTGATCGTTGACCCAGGTGCGCGCTTCCGAGGAGAGTCGCGCGATGTCCAGTTCCCGCGCCGAGAGCATCACCTGTTGTTCGTGCCCTCCGATCTGGTACCGGTCGATCCCGACGCTCGTGAACGTATAGTACAGCCGCAGGCTCTGGAGTTGGGCGTACGTCGTGAGAAGCGGCCGGTAATCCCAGAGCCGGACGTTGTCGAGGACCACTTGATTCGCCCGGACCGTCGCCGGCGTCAGGCTCTCCGTCGCCGGGAACGACTGCTCCTGGACCTGGTCGAGGCCGAAGGCGCGGAGCGTCCCGGTGATACCGTTTTGGATGTAGGGGGCCTCGCGGTTCAACTCGTTGGGGCCGACCTCGAATTGCTGGACCGCGGCCGGGTACACGCCCGTGCCCGCGATCCAGACCACGAGCATGACCGCCAGCATCGCCACCGCGGGGCGAAGCGTGCGAAGCCACACCGAGGCCAGCATCAGGAGGCCGGCGGCGGCGGCGAGCACGGTCAGCAGCCGGAGGGCCGGGAGCGTCGCGTGGAGGTCGGTGTATCCCGCGCCGTAGAGGGCGCCGCGCGGAGAAAACAGCAGCCCGTAGGCGTCAAACCAGAACCCGGCGGCGCGCAGCAGGAGCAAGATCCCGGTGAGCGCCGCGAGATGCACGCGGACTCCACGCGGGATCGCCCAGACCCCCCGCATCAGGAGCGGGGCGAGGTCGAGGTAGTATCCGGCGGCCACGATGAGCAGCGCGACGAACGTCCAGGAGAACAGCCAGTCGTACACCGCGGTATACGCCGGCAGCGTGAAGACGTAGAATCCGACATCGAGGCCGAACACGGGGTCACGGACGCCGAACGAGACCCCATGGAGCCATCCCTGGAACGTCAACCACGATCCCGCGGCGGCGCGGCCCGCCAACACGGCGATGACACCGACGACGATCGCGGTCACCGCGGGAGGACGGAGGCGGGAGGCGATCTGGCGGTACGCCCGACCCCCGGAGGACCTGAGGTCGATGACGTTGGGCATGGGGCGGAGCCGAAGCAGCGGCCGGATGTTCGGGAAGAGGATGACGAATACCGCGAGTGCCGCCGCCAGGCCCACGACCACCTGCGACTCGATGGGCACCCAGAACGGCGCCCGGTACCCGACTTCGCCGAACCACAGCCACTCCGTGTACCAGCGGGCGAAGCCGGGAAAAAACAGCAATACGGCGACCAGGACGACGAGGAGCGTTCGCCGGACCGCCCCCCCACGTCGCATCATGGTACACTGGAAGCGGACGTCAGACTGAGGAGCGATGTGCAATGGTCACGCGAGATCAAGTCATCGACGTGCTCAAGACCTGCTTCGATCCGGAGATCCCGGTCAACATCTGGGACCTCGGACTGATCTACGACATCACGATCGCAAACGGGGTCGTGGACATCAAGATGACGCTCACGGCCGTGGGATGCTCGATGGGCCCGCAGCTCGTGAGCGAGGTCGAAGCCAAGCTGCTCAGCGTAGACGGGGTCGAGGACTGCAAGGTCGAGATGGTGTGGAGCCCGCCGTGGACGCCGGAGCGGTTGAGCGAGGACGGCCGGTTCTCGCTCCAAGCGATGGGCTACCCCCTCTAAGATGCCCCTCCCGCTTGTCATCGTCGTGGCCGGCGACGACCTACTGTTCTCCACGCAGATCGCGTCGGCCCTGAGCGGGATCGGCCACCGCCCACACATCGTCCGCACCGCGGGCGCATTCCTAGAAGCCCTCCGCACCGGTCCGGCCGCCGCCATCCTCAACCTCGCATCTCCCCGCTTGGACGTCGTTGCCGCGATCCGGGACGCCAAAGCCGCTCCTGCCACCCGGATGATCCCGCTGCTCGGGTTCTGCGGCCACGCCGATGTCGCCAGGCAAACGGCGGCGCGCGGGGCCGGCTGCGATCTCGTGGCCACCAACGGTGAGGTCACGGCACACCTCCCGCGACTCCTCGACATCCTGCTCGCCGCGCCCAACCCCTCCACGTCCCCGCGATAGCCGCCGCACCAACCGGCTCTGCAGCCATTCGAGACAGGATCCGCCACCGCCTCCTGCGTGCGGATGGCGCGGCCCCATTATGATCGAGCGATGAACGTCACCACGCGCACCACGCTGGCCCGCCTTGGAAAGCGCCGGCGTTTGGCGGAGCGGCGGACCGGGTACACTTCATTCGCTGGGTAGGCTTTCCGGCGCGTACCACACACGTCAAAATGTTGGGACGCGATTTGCTGAGCCGCGTAGGAGACCCGAACGAGTCAGAGACGTTTTTCACGGCCGCGTTGGGTGCGCTGCGGCGTGGCAACGTCCCATTCATGATCGGCGGCGCCTACGCGGTGCGCGCGTACGCGGGCATCTTCAGGGATACCAAGGATCTCGATGTGTTCTGTTGCCCGGAGAACGTCCGTCGAGCCCTCACCGTGCTGGGCGCGCTAGGCTGCCGGATCGAATGGACCCACCCCACCTGGCTGGCCAAAGCCCTCTCAGGACCGGCCATGATCGACGTCATCTTCAGTTCCGGCAATGGTAGGTGCCGCGTGGATGAGATCTGGCATCGCCATGCGCGCGAGACGGCGGTGTTGGGAGTCCCCGTCAGGGTCATTCCCCCCGAGGAAATGATCTGGAGCAAGGCCTACGTCCAGGACCGATTCCGCTTCGACGGGGCCGATATCGCTCATCTCATCCGGCGGCAGGGGCGCCGTCTCGACTGGCGCCGTCTCCTCGACCGGATGGACCGCGATTGGGCAGTGCTCTTCGCGCACCTGGTGACCTTCCACTTCATCTACCCCTCCGAGCGCACGGCGGTGCCCACTTGGGTCATGCGCGAGCTTGGAGGCCGCTTGGATCGCCAAGTCGCCCGGCGGGCGCCCCGAGCGTCGATCTGCCGCGGACGGATGTTGACGCCGCACGACTACGAAATCGATATGGCCGAGTGGGGCTATCACGACGCGCCCCGCATGCAGACCGGGCGCGGTCGGTCCGACCCCGCACACGATCGTGCGCATCGCCGCCCTGGGTGACCTCCATGTCCGCGACACGTTGCCCCAGCCGCTTCGCGATCTCTTCGCGGAGGTAAGCGGCAGGGCGGAAGTCCTGGTTCTCTGCGGCGACCTCACCGACCGGGGCTTGCCTGACGAAGCCGAGGCGCTGGCCGAGGCCCTCGCCGTCTGCCGCATTCCCATCATTAGCGTCCTTGGCAACCATGACTACGAATCGGGCCAGCAAGGCGCCCTGCACAGTATCCTCGCCCGGAGCGGGGTGTCGGTGTTGGACGGTGAGTCTCATGAGGTGCATGGCGTGGGCTTCGCGGGGGTCAAGGGCTTCGCCGGCGGATTCGACGATCAGGTGCTCCAGCCATGGGGTGAGGAGATCGTCAAGCAATTCGTCCACGAGGCGGTGAACGAATCATTGCGCCTCGAGACAGCCCTCACTCGCCTCCGGTCTGAGACTGGAAGCCTGCGGGCCGTCGCGCTGATGCACTACGCCCCGATTCGACAGACCGTGGAGGGAGAGCCCCTGGAACTGGTGCCATTTCTAGGGTCGTCGCGCTTGGTGGACCCCATCGACCGCTCCGGTGCCGTTGCGGTGTTCCACGCCCATGCGCATCATGGATCTTACGCCGGCACGACCCCTAAAGGCATCCCTGTGTACAATGTCTCGCTCCCCGTGTTACGTCGCCTCACCCCCGAGCGGCCATTCGCCCTCATCGAGGTTTGAGTCAGCGCGGGGGTCGAACCCTCCGGCAGGCGGCCAGGAAGATCGCAGTCACCACGCTGAGGTCCCTCCAGACACGCGCGTGCGCGTACACGGCTGCGGCTCCCGGAGGCAGCCACCCCAGCCGGCGCTTTCGCCAGACCAGATATCCGGCGACCCAGCCCACGAGCATGAATCCGAAGAGCAGCGGCTGGAATGAGGTGGCCCCCGCGAGGGCCCCGATCACGACCCCGGCGGCGAGGAGAGGGAGGTTGGGCCGCAGGAAGCGGCGGACGGCGCCGATCAGATTCCCCCGCGCCTCTCGCGCGGCGGGATTC
>DASSXJ010000043.1 GCA_035703895.1 bacterium
ATCACGAAGTATCATCTGGACCAACCGGTCTACGTGCAGTACTGGGACTGGCTCCGCCAGGTGCTGCACGGGGACCTGGGGTGGTCCGAGACCGCTCGTGAGCCGGTGGCCGACGCCATCCGGGGGTTCTTCCCCGCGACCCTGGAACTGGGGTTCTATGCCTTCATCTGCATCCTCACCTTTGGCATCTGGCTCGGCACCTCCTCGGCCGTGCACCGGGACAAGCTGATCGACCACATCAGCCGGTTTACGTCTATCAGCGGCTATTCGCTGCCGACGTTTGTCTGGGCGCTCCTGCTGCTCATGCTGTTCTACGGCCAGCTCGGATGGTTTCCCCCGGGCCGACTGTCGCTCGAGGCCGATCAGTTCGTCCGCAGCGGCCGGTTTCACGTCTATACCGGTCTCATGACGGTGGACGCGGTGCTGAACCGGCAGTGGTGGATCGTCTGGGACGCGGCCAAGCACCTGGTGCTGCCCGTCACGACGCTGACCTATTTCCTGACGGCCGTCCTCGTCCGGATCACCCGGTCCTCGATGCTCGAGACGCTCCGCACCGACTACGTGCGGACCGCCCGGGCCAAGGGTCTGCCGCAGAGGGCCGTCGTCGACAGGCACGCGCGCCGCAACGCGCTCATCCCCGTGATCACGCTGGCGAGTCTGTTGTTTGTCGGGCTCCTCAGCGGGGTGGTGATCACGGAGACCGTCTTCAACTATCCGGGCATCGGCCGGTGGGGCGTCGGCGCGAGCCAGCAACTCGACATTCCCGCGGTCACGGGGTTTGCCCTGATCTTCGCCGGGATCCTCGTTGTGGGGAACCTCTGCGCGGACGTCCTGTACGCCGTCGTGGACCCGCGGATCCGGCTGCATTGAGCGCGGTCCGATCCTCGTCCTCGACCCCAAGCTTCCCGCTTTCGCCGGCCCGCGCGCGCCCGCGGATGGCGGAGACCGGCTGGCACCGGACGGTCCGGCGGTTTCGCTCGACCCCGATGTCGATGCTGGGCCTGTTGATCGTCGCGTTGTTCGTCGTCCTGGCGCTGCTGGCCCCATTTCTCACGCACCCGACCGAGCGGAACCCATTCATGATCCCACACGAGGGGTACGCGAGCGATCCCCATCCGCCGAGCCCGCGCCATCCCTTCGGGACGACGGAGGAGCAGTTCGACCTCTACTACGGAGTCATCTGGGGGGCCCGCACCGCGTTCATCGTCGCGCTCACCGTCGTCGCCTCCGCGGTCGTCGTCGCGCTCCTTCTCGGGAGTCTGAGCGGCTTTTACGGCGGATGGATCGACGAGGTCGTGATGCGGGTCACCGATATCTTCCTGGCCTTCCCCGGGTTGATCCTGGCCGTCGTGATCGTCGCGGTGCTGGGACAGAACGTGCGGAACGCCATCATCGCGATCGCGATTGTGGAGTGGCCGACCTACACACGGCTCCTTCGGGGCGAGTTCCTGCGGGTCCGGGATATCGAGTTTGTGCAGGCGGCCCGCGCGCTCGGGGCCGGTGATCTTCGCATTATCGGCCGGCACGTGATTCCGAACACGCTCTATCCGATGCTGATCCTCGCCTCGCTGAACATCGGGAGCATCGTGATCACCTTTGCCGCGCTCTCGTTCCTGGGCCTGGGCGCGCCTCCCGGGTATGCCGACTGGGGGCAGCTCATCAACCTCTCTCACAACTGGATCGCGGGCACCCCGGGCCACGCCTTCGTGTTCTGGTATACGCTGATCGTGCCGGGCGCCGCGATCTTCCTGTTCGTCCTTGGGTGGAACCTGCTCGGGGACGCGTTCCGCGACATCTTCGACCCGCGCCTTCAGGGAAGCCGGTAGCGATCCGTCGTCAGCAGGTCCGATCCGAAAACTGAATGCAGAGGGGGAGGGGAGACCATGCGCCTATTCCACTACACATCCCGCGCGGCGGCATTGTGCTGCGCCGTGTTCCTGATCGCATCGCTTGGCCCAGGCATCGCCCGGGGAGCGGGGGAGGCGATCAAGAATCCGGACACCATCCTCGAGCTCGGGTTCGGCGACGTCAGCAGCCTCGACCCGGCGCTGGCGTACGACATCTATTCCTACGAGCCGATCTGGCCAAACGTGTACGAGACGCTGATCATGTACGGCGGGTCGTCGCTCGACAAGTTTTCCCCCATGCTGGCCACAGCGGTGCCCAGCCTGGCGAACGGGTTGATCAGTGCGGACGGCCTCACGTATACGTTCCCGCTCCGCAAGGGGGTGAAGTTCCACGACGGCTCGGTGATGACGCCCGACGACGTCCGGTACTCGATTCAGCGGTTCCTCCTTCAAGATCAGGCCGGCGGGCCGGGGTGGCTCCTCCTCAGTCCGCTGCTCGGAGTCGACAGCACCCGGGACGACAAGGGCAAGATACAGGTCACGTACGCCGACGTGGCCAAGGCGGTGAGCGTGAAGGGCGACTCGATCGTCTTCCGGCTGAAGAAGCCGTTCGCGCCGTTTCTCACGATCATCGCCGCCTGGACGGCCGTCATGCCCAGGGCCTGGGCGGCCGCGCACGGTGACTGGGACGGCAGCCCGGCCACCTGGCAGAAGTACAACAATCCCAAGATCGAAGATCGGTACGAGTTCGACCATATGAATGGGACCGGTCCGTTCAAGCTCGAGCGGTGGGACCGGCAGGCCAAACAGGTCATCTTGGTTCGCAACGACGGGTACTGGCGTGCCCCGGCGGCGCTGCGCCGAGTGGTGCTTCAGGCGGTCCCGGAGTTCACCACCCGCCGCCTGCAGCTCCAGCAAGGCGACGCGGACATCGTGGTCGCGTCGCTGAACCAGGAAGTCCAGCTCCGGGGGCTGCCCGGGACCGTCGTGCAGGACAACCTGCCGCAGATCGCGGTGCAGACGCTCCAGTTCAATTTCAAGATCAATACCGAGGCCAACCCTGACGCCGGCTCAGGCAAGCTCGACGGAGCCGGGATCCCGCCGGAGTTCTTTTCTGATATCCACGTCCGGCGCGGATTCGCGTACGCCTTCGATTACGCGTCGAACCTGAGCGGCGCGTACGCGGGGAAGGGGGTCCTCCCCCACGGGCCGATCGTCCAGGGATTGCTGGGGTACGACCCGACGATCCCGGTGTACACCACCAGCCGCGACAAGGCCATCGCCGAGTTCAAGGAGGCCTCGGGGGGCAAGGTCTGGGACACCGGCTTCAAGTTCACGATCCCGTTCACGGCTGGGAACGCGGCGCGGCAGGTGGGCGCCCAGATCGTTAAGGACACCGTCGGGGCGCTGAATCCCAAATTCCAGATCGACTCTCGGGCGGTGCCCGCCAGCACCCTGAACCAATTGCTCTTTGCCCACAAGGGGACGATGTACTTCCTCGGGTGGTTTGCAGATTACCCCGATCCGCACGATTTCGCGCAGCCCTTTCTTTCGTCGAACGGGTACTTCCCGGTCCGCGGCGGATACCGGAATTCCGAGGCAGACCGGCTTATCGAGGAGGCGGTGGGGACGGCGGACCCGGCGAAGCGCAAAGCCCTCTACCGCCAGCTGTCGATGATCGCGTACAACGACCTGCCGTATCTGTTCCTCGTTCAGCCGGTCACCTATTATGTGATGCGATCCTGGGTCCACGGCTGGTACTACAATCCGATCTTTCCCGGGCAGTACTTCTACACGATCAGCAAGCGATAGAAGCGCTGGGCCAACCGGAGACCCAACGTGGAGCGGGGCGGCGCCACGCCGCCCCGCCGTTTGCTCCCGCAACGGTCCGAAACACGACCGGGCAAAGGAGGCGCCGCGAATGTTTGTGCCGCTGTCGCCGCTGGAGTTTCGGAGGCGGGCTGAGCGTCTCTTTGGACGCAAGGTGGGGGTCGTCGATGGGCCGCGGCGCTATACCTACGCCGAGTTTGGCGAACGCTCCCGGAGGCTGGCCGGGGCGCTCACACGGCTCGGGATCAAACCGGGCGACGTGGTCTCGTTCCTGACGTACAACACCCACCATCTGCTGGAGGCGTACTTCGGGGTTCCGCAGGCCCGGGCGATTCTCAACCCTCTCAACATCCGGCTGCGCCCGCAGGAGATCGCGTCCATTCTCAACCACGCGAAATCCCGGGCGCTCTTTTTCCACAACGATTTCACGTCCGCCGTCGCGGAGATGCGACCCAACTTGGAGACGGTCGGGGAGTTCGTGGGTCTCGAAATCGACGGGCCTGCGCCTTTCCAGACCCGCGACTACGAGGGCTTCCTCGCCGGATCCCCACCACTTGGGGAGGATCCCGAAGTGGATGAGAACAGCCCAGCCGAGGTCTTCTATACAAGCGGCACCACGGGCAAACCCAAGGGCGTCATCCTCACCCACCGGACGCTCTATCTGCACGCGCTGTATACCGTGATCGCGCACTCCACCACTGATGCGGACGTCTTCCTCCACGTCGTCCCGATGTTTCACGTAAACGGCTGGGGAGTCCCGCACGGCGTCACAGCTGTCGGGGGGGTCCACGTCCTGCTCCGCAAGATCGACCCCGTGGAGATCTTCCGCCTCATCGAGCGGGAGCGCGTCACCAGGCTCGCGGGTGTGCCGGCGATCTACAACGCGCTGCTCAACCACTCCGACATCGGGAGGTACGATCTCGGCAGCCTCCGGCTGGCGACCACCGGTGGCGCCCCTGCGTTCCCCCTGCTGATCAAGGCGATGGAGGAGAAGCTGGGGTGCGAGGCCATGGTCGGGTATGGCCTCACCGAGACTTCCCCGGTGTTGACCCTGGCGCGTCCCAAGACGCACCTGAGCGCGGAGACCCCGGAACGGCGCCTGGAGCGCCGGTCAACCACCGGGTATGCGATCCCCGGCGTCGAAGTCCGGGTCGTGGACGAGCGGGGCCGCGACGTTGCGGCCGACGGCGCGACCGTCGGGGAGATCGCGGTCCGCGGCAACGTCGTGATGGAGGGCTATCTCCATGATCCTGAGGCCACCGCCAAGGCGATCCGCGACGGGTGGTTCTACACGGGGGACATGGCCACGATCGACGGTGAGGGTTACCTCAACATCGTCGACCGCAAAAAAGACATCATCATAAGCGGCGGCGAGAACATCTCGTCGGTCGAGGTAGAGAACGCCTTGGTCGTCCACCACGCCGTGTATGAGTGCGCCGTCGTGGCCGTCCCCGACGACCAATGGGGCGAGGTCGCCAAGGCGCTGGTCGTCCTCAAGCCGGGGGCGAACGCCTCCGAGCAGGAATTGATCCAGTTCTGCCGGGACCGGCTGGCTCACTTCAAGGCGCCGAAATCGGTGGAGTTCTTCGAGGCGTTGCCGAAAGGCGGCACCGGCAAGATTCTAAAGGCGCACCTGCGCGAGCCGTACTGGGCCGGGCGCGCCAAACGCGTGAATTGAGGACGGGCCCTCGGTGGTGGGGTCGCTGGGCAGCGGTGAGCAGGGGGAGACGATCCTGAACGATCGTTCGGAGGTCGGTCGCGAGATCGAACGCAATGCCTCCGCGTCCCTGGTCGACCTCGGCGGGGGCGCCGCGTGCGTGGTGTTCCATTCCAAGCTGAACACGCTCGACCTCGACATCGTCCAGATGCTGGATACCGCCCTTGATCGTCTGGAGCGCGACTTCGCCGCCCTCGTGATCGGAAACCCGGCCAAGGATTTTTCGGTCGGCGGAAATTTGCAATTGCTCGTGCTCGGCGCTGCGGAAGGGAGATGGGACGAGATCGACCGAGCGGTCCGGCAGTTCCAGTACGTCACCCTGCGCATCCGGAAAGCACCGAAGCCGGTGATCGGTGCCCCTTCCGGCCGGACTCTCGCAGGTGGAGCAGAGCTCTGTCTTGCCTGTGCGCGCCTGCAGGCGGCTGCGGAGACGTACATGGGGCTTGTCGAGACCGGGGTGGGTCTGGTCCCCGCCGGCGGCGGGACGATGGAGATGGTGAAGCGGGCCCAGGCGCGCATCCCGGCAGAGGTCGCCGCCGACCTGCTGCCGCTCGTCCAGTGGACGTTCGAGACCATCGCGCTGGCCAAAGTGTCCCGGTCGGCAAGTGAGGCCCGGGCGTGGGGCTATCTGCGCGAGCACGACGGCATCACCACGAACGCCGGCCGGTTGATCGAGGACGCTAAGGATGCGGCGCTGGCCGTCGCCCGGCTCGGCTACCGGCCCTCGGGGCCGGGCCGCATCCGTGTGATCGGACAGCGCGGCCGGGCAGCGCTCTGGGCTCTGCTCTATAATCTGAAGGCCGGCGGCCACATCACCCCCTACGACGAGGTCGTCGGGAGGAAGCTCGCCCACGTCATGGCCGGAGGGGATGTCCCCGAAGGGGCGTGGGTGTCCGAGGAGTACCTGCTGGACCTGGAGCGGGAGGCCTACCTGAGCCTGCTGGGGGAGGCCAAGACACAGGAACGAATCCGCCATCTGTTGCGGACCGGCACGCCGCTCCGCAACTAGGGGAGAAGATGCCGATGCGGGACGCCGTGATCGTCTCGGCCGTCCGGACCGCGGTCGGCAAGGCGCCGCGGGGGACGTTGAAGGATACCCGGCCGGACGAGATGGCCGCGGTAGTGATCCGAGAGGCGGTGCGGCGGGTGCCCGGGCTTGCCCCCGACGCCGTGGAGGACGTCGTGCTCGGCTGCGCGATGCCCGAGGGGGAACAAGGGCTCAACGTGGCCCGCGTCGCCTCATTGCGCGCCGGCCTCCCGGTAGGGACCTCGGCCCAGACCGTGAACCGCTTTTGCTCGTCAGGCCTCCAAGCCATCGCGATCGCATCCTACGAGGTGATGGTTGGCCAGGTGGATGTAGCCGTGGCGGGCGGGGTCGAGAGCATGAGCCTCGTGCCGCGGCGAGGGAACAAGTACGCGCCGAACCCGCACTTGGCCGCGGAGTGGCCGGAGGTGTTCATCTCGATGGGCCTGACCGCGGAGAATGTGGCCCGGCGGTTCAACATCTCTCGCGTCGATCAGGATGCGTTCAGCCTGCGCAGCCACGAGCGCGCGGCGGCCGCCCGGGCCTCGGGCCGTTTCCGGGACGAGGTGGTCCAGCTCGCCGTGATGCGGTGGGAGGAGGAGGATGGGCGTCCGCGCGGGCGCGAGACCGTGTTCGAGGTCGACGAGGGAGTCCGCCCCGACACCTCGCTGGACCGGCTCGCGGCGTTGGCTCCTGCGTTCGCCCGTGACGGGACGGTGACGGCGGGCAACTCGTCGCAGACGAGTGACGGCGCAGCGGCCGCGGTCGTCATGGCCGGTGAGGTCGCGGAGCGGCTCGGTGTGCGGCCGCTCGGCATCTTCCGCTCGTTCGCCGTAGCGGGGGTGGCCCCGGAGGTCATGGGCGTGGGACCCGTGGAGGCGGTCCCGAAAGCGCTCAATCACGCGGGGGTCCGCCTCCAGGACGTCGACCTCATCGAGTTGAACGAGGCGTTCGCCGCACAATCGCTCGCGGTGATCCGGGTCCTCGACCTGGACGAGGAGCGGCTGAACGTGAACGGGGGTGCCATCGCCCTCGGGCACCCGCTGGGGTGCTCCGGGGCGCGGATGACGGCGACGCTCTTGCACGAAATGCGGCGCCGGCGGGCGCGGTATGGGGTGGTGACGATGTGCGTCGGCGGAGGCATGGGCGCTGCCGGCGTCTTCGAACGACCGTAGCGAGAGGTGCCGGAAGAGACGGCAGGTAAGATACTTTGGCCCACCAACCGAAGGGAGGGGAAAGCGATGAGGCGATGGGGAGCGCTCGTAATCGTCGCGGCCCTGATCGCGATCGGGCCGTCCGGCGCAGGCGCGCAGGCGCCGTTGATCAAGGTAGGTGTCCCGGGTCCTCTGCAACTGGCCGTCGGGCAAGGTATTGTGTACGGTTTGGAGCTCGCCGCCGGTGAGATCAACGCCGCCGGGGGGATTCTCGGACGCAAGCTCACCCTGGTGCCGGAGGACGAGGCCGAGAATCCCGAGGTCGGCATCGCCGCCATCCGCAAGCTGATCGAGAGCAACAAGGTCGACGTCCTGATCGGGGGACAGACGAGCGGCGTCGTCCTCGCGCAACTCCCGCACATTTCCCGCGGCAAGATCATCTACCTGGGGGTGGGAGCCTCTTCGCCGCTGATCACCGAGCAGGTCAGAAAGGACTACGCCAACTTCAAGTACCTCTTTCGAGTCACTCCGGTGAACTCCACGTACCTGGGCTTCGCCCTCGCCGACTTCGTCGACGAGTTCGTCAAGACCGAACTCAAGGCGACGAAGATCGCGATCGTCGGGGAGAACCTGGTCTGGGTGCAGGGGGTGCTCCCGGCGATGGAACGCCGGCTCGCCGAGAAGCAGGGCCTCCAGGTCGTCTACAAGGAGCTGTTCGACGTCCGGACCACGGACTTCAGCCCCATGTTCGCCAAGGCGCGCGCCGCCGGAGCCCAATTCGTCGTCCCCCTCATGTCCCACGCGTCCTCCGATGTGGTGGTGAAGGCCTACGCGTCCCTCAAGGTTCCGGTTCCCTGGGGCGGCATCGACGTGAAGCAACAAGAAGCCGACGCCTGCGAGAAGCTCGGCGGCGCCTCGGTGGGAGAGGTCATCCTGTTCGGGAGCCCGCCGCTCAAGGTGGCCGTCACACCGAAGTCGATTCCGTTTCTTGAGAAGTACACCGATCGGTTCAAGCGTGCGCCCGTCTACACCTCGTTCGGCGCGTACGACGCGATGTATATCTACAAGGCGGCCGTGGAGAAAGCGCAGACGCTCGACCCGGAGAAGGTCATTCCATTTCTCGAGAAGACCGACTACGTCGGGGCCAGCGGCCACGTGGTCTTCGACGAGGTGCACGACGTCCGCTACGGCCCTGGGTACGCGGTTGAGACGATGGTGCAGTGGCAGGACGGGTGCAAGCGGGCGTTGATCTGGCCGAGAAACCTCGCCACCGGAAAGTACGCCCCGCTCGCCTGGCTGCGGTAACGGCCGCTCGAGGGCCGGCATGGCAGATGTCCTGATCCTCGGCGCGATCAACAGCGCCATCTACGCCATGCTGGCCCTCGGCTTCACCCTGATCTTTGGGGTCGGCCGCGTGGTCAACCTGGCCCACGGATCGTTCTATGCCATGGGGGTGTACATCGCCTACACCCTGGTGGTCGTGCTCGGCCTTCCGCTCCTGGTCGGGACGGCCGCGGCCGTGCTCGCCGTCGCGGCGGTCGGCCTGGCAATGGACCGAGTGCTGATCCGCCCGCTCCGGCACTCGGTCCTCGCCGTGCTGATCATCACCGTGGTGTTCGCCTTGCTCTCGGAACAAGTGATCTTCGCGTTTTATGGCTACACGTCGCGCAACATTCCCTCGTTCACGACGACCACGCTGAACGTCCTGGGGGTGACCGTCGCCGGTCAGCGCGCCATTGCATTCGCGGTTGGAGGAATCGCGCTCGGCTTGGTTTGGCTCCTCGTCTACCGGACACGCTTCGGCAGCGCCATCCTGGCGGTCGCGCAGGACCGAGAGGCGGCCACGTACCTGGGCATCGATGTGGAACACGTTTCGAGGACGGTCATGGTGCTGTCCGCGGCCCTCGCGGCGACGGCCGGCGTCCTCGTCGCCCCTGTGCTTGTCGTCAGCCCGCAGATGTGGGTCCTGCCGCTCATCAAGTCGTTCGCCGTCGTCATTCTGGGCGGATTGGGGAGCATCCCCGGGAGCCTGCTCGCGTCCGTGCTTCTGGGGTACTCGGAGACCGCAGTCTCACGGTTTGCCAGCAGCGCCCTCTCCGAGCTCGTCCCGCTCGTGTTGATCCTCGTCACCCTCGTGGTCAGGCCGTCAGGGCTGCTTGGCAGACGGATCGAGCTCTAACGGCGGGCGTGAAGCGGCGACCGCGCGATCCCGTGAGGGCGGCGTGGATGAACTGAGCGAGCATCCGCCGGTTCCCGCCGCGATGTCCGGCATGCGCACGGCCGCTCCGGGTGTCGCGGTGTTGCTGGCGCTCGCCCTGGTGCCGTTAGCCGTTCGAGATCGGTACTTCTTGAGCGTGTTTACCCTGGCCAACCTGTACGCGGCGATCGCGGCGAGCTGGGACCTCCTCTCCGGTTACACGGGCCGGGAGAACTTTGGACACGCATTGTTCATCGGCACGGGGGCATACACGGCGGCCCTCCTCAACACGCGTCTCCATCTGTCTCCCGCGCTGGGGATCGCCGCGGGAGGGGTGGTGGTGGTGGCGTTCGCGATCCTTGTGGGCGTGCCCACCCTCAGGCTTCGGGGGCCGTACTTCGCGCTTGCGACCCTCGCGGTCGCGGGAATCATGGAGCGCCTGACGCTCTTGCTGTGGCCGCTCACCGGGGGCGAAGACGGGGTCTACGGCGTCCAGCCGCTGTCGCTCTCAGCGCCCACCACCTACTACGCAACCCTGGCGTTCATGGCGGTGGTGGTGGTCGGGCTCTATTGGGCCACGCGGAGCAAGTGGGGCATGGTCCTGCGTGCGATCCGCGCCAACGAAATGGCGTGCGAGGCCTCCGGGCTCAATACCACGGTCTACAAGATGGGCGCGCTGCTCTTGAGCGCCCTGCCCGCCGGATTGGCGGGCGGGCTGTATGCTCACGTGCAGGAACACGTGGGCCCGTCCGTCTATTCAGCGGCCCTGTCGGTCACCGTGATCATCATGGCCGTCATCGGCGGCATCGGCACCATCTACGGGGCCGCCGCGGGTGGGTTTCTCCTGACGGCGTTGGGGGAGGTCCTTCGCGGGTTCGGGTCGTACCGGCTTCTGCTCTTTTCGGCGATCCTGCTCCCGGTGATTCTGTACTGGCCTGGCGGGGTGATCGTCCAGCTCGTGGGGTGGCTCCGGGAGCGTGAGCGATGGCGCTGCTGACCACGGAAGGGCTGACCAAACGCTTCGGCGGCTTGACCGCGGTGGACGCGGTGACCTTTGCGGTTGAAGCGGGAGACCTCGTCGGGATCATCGGGCCAAACGGCGCCGGCAAGACGACGCTCTTCAGTCTGTTGTCGGGATTCCTCCGCCCCGATCTCGGGGCCGTGGTTTTCAAGGATCGCCGGATCTCGGGCCGCCCGCCGCACCGGATCGTCGACCAAGGGCTGGCCCGGACCTTCCAGGTCGTGCGGCCGTTTACGAACATGACCGTCCTGGACAATGTGGCCACGGCCTGCGTTTCGCCCCGGGCGCGCCGGATGGCCGGCGGTCGGGACGTCTGGCTGCATGCCATGGAGATCATCGCCGCGGTAGAGCTGGAGAAGAAGGCCGCCCAGCCGGTGGAGACCCTTCCGTTCGGGGACCTGCGCCGGTTGGAGATCGCGCGGGCTCTCGCCACGCACCCGGAACTCCTCCTGCTCGACGAACCGTTCTCCGGCCTCAGTATCTTGGAAGCCGCCCCTCTGGTGACGCTCATCGGCACCTTGGCCCGGCGGGGGACGACGATCCTGATCGTCGAGCACAAGCTCCGCGAGCTGATGCAGTTGGTGACACGTGTGATCGTCATGCAGTTCGGTCAGATCATCGCAGAAGGGCCGCCGGCGGTGGTCGCGCAGTCGCCTCGCGTCGTCGAGGCCTATCTGGGTGGAACCATGTCGGTCCCGCTGCGATGACCGCCGTCCTGGATCTCCGTGACCTCCGTGTCGCCTACGGGCGGGCGCTCGCGCTCGACGGGATCACGCTCGCGATCGAGGAGGGAGAAGCCGTCGCCGTCCTCGGTCCGAATGGGGCGGGGAAGACCACCCTCTTACGGGCGATCTCCCGAACGACGCCGGCGACCGGATCCGTCAGGTTCCTCGGCAACGAACTGCTGCGCCTGCCGCCCCATCTGGTCGCTCGGCTGGGCATCGCCCACTGTCCGGAACGCCGGCGTCTCTTTCCCGAGCTCTCGGTGCTGAAGAACCTCCTCCTGGGCGCGTACGGGCGCAGGGATCATCAGGTCCTCGAGGAGGATCTCGAACGAGTCTTCCGTTTGTTCCCCGCGCTCCGGGATCGCCGCCCGCAAATCGCCGCGACCCTCTCGGGCGGTGAGCAACAGATGGTGGCCTTGGGTCGCGCGTTGATGGCCCGTCCCCGGCTGCTCATGCTCGACGAGCCGTCGATCGGATTGGCCCCACTCATCAAAGCCGCGATCCGCGAGAGCCTCCACGAGATATGTCAGGGGGGTATCACCCTCCTCTTAGTGGAGCAGGATGCCGCTTTTGCGCTTTCCCTGGCCAACCGGGCGTACGTCCTGGAGTCGGGACAAGTCAGACTCAGTGGGCCAAGCGAGGCGCTCCGGGGGGATCCACGCGTCAGGGAAGCCTACCTCGGGATCGCCTAGCGGCGGCCGAAGCCTGGGCGTTCACGGCTCCGACGCGCGGACGAATCTTGAGCCGCTTCCCGGCGCTGTGCTACCATGGCACCAATTCGCATTCCCGGGAGGCTTCCCAACGCATGATCGACGATCGCACCGTCGCCCGCGTGGCCCGGCTCAGCCGGCTGGAACTCTCGCCAGAGGAGCTTGAGCGGTTCCGCCATCAACTCGGGGACATCCTGGCGTACGTGCAGCGGCTCAACGCGCTGGATCTCGGCGACGCGCCTCCCGCGGATCATCCGCGGACCGCGGCGAACGTCCTGCGCGAAGACGAGGTCCGTCCGTGCCTCAGCCAGGAGGAGGCGCTCGCCAACGCGCCCGTCGCTGAGAACGGGTACTTCGTGGTCCCCCCGGTGATCATCGAGGAGCCTTCCGAGTGAGCGCGCTTGCCGACCTCACGGCCTGCGACCTCCGCGCAAAGTTTCGCCGGGGCGAGACATCCCCCACGGAGGTCGTCCGGGCGGTGTTCGAGCGCATCGACGCGGAGGACGGGCGGCTCCACGCGTATCTCTATCTCGATCGCGACGCCGCGCTCGCCGAGGCGGCCCGGTGGGATGCCGTGGTGCGCGGGGAGGATGCGCCTCCGCTTGCCGGGATCCCGGTTGCGCTCAAGGACAACATCTGCACGCGGCACTCGCCGACGACGTGCGGGTCCCGGATCCTCGCCGGATTTCGGTCGCCGTACGACGCCACCGTGGTGACGCGCCTCCGTCGATCCGGCGCGATCATCGTGGGCAAAGCGAATTGCGACGAGTTCGCGATGGGCAGCAGCACGGAGAACTCCGCCTACGGACCCACCCGCAACCCCTGGGACGAGACCCGAGTACCCGGCGGCACGAGCGGCGGCCCGACCGCCGCGGTCGCGGCCGGGGAAGCGACCCTGGCCCTCGGGTCGGACACGGGCGGCAGCATCCGCCAGCCCGCGGCGTTCTGCGGCGTGGTCGGGATGAAACCCACCTACGGGCGGGTGTCGCGGTACGGACTCGTCGCGTTCGCGTCCTCGCTCGACCAGATCGGCCCGATCGCCCGGAGCGTGGTGGACGCCGCCCTTCTGCTCGAGGCGATCGCGGGACAGGATCCGGCCGACTCCACCTCCGCGGACGTGGAGGTCCCCGCGTATGCCGACGGCCTCATCACGAGCCTCCGCGGCATGCGGCTCGGCATCGTCAAGGAGTTCTTCGCCGAAGGCCTCGATGCCGGCGTCGCCGCGGCGGTGCGCGAGGCGATCGAGACCTGCCGCGCGCTCGGGGCGGCCTGCGAGGAGGTCTCGCTGCCCCACGCGTCCTACGCGCTGCCGGCGTATTACATCATCGCGCCGGCGGAGGCGAGCAGCAATCTGGCTCGCTACGCCGGGGTCCAGTACGGACACCGGACCGCTGACGCCCCCGACCTGGTGACGCTCTACTCGCGAACGCGGCGCGAGGGGTTCGGCGCCGAAGTGAAGCGGCGGATCATGCTCGGCACCTATGCGCTCTCGGCCGGGTACTACGAGGCATTCTACCTTCGAGCCTTGCGGGTGCGGACGCGGATCCGCCAGGATTTCGATGCGGCGTTCGAGCGGTTCGATGCGCTAGTCGGCCCGGTGACGCCCACGTCGGCGTTCCGCCTCGGCGAGAAGGTCGATGACCCGCTGCAGATGTATCTCTCGGATGTCTATACCGTTCCGCTGAACCTCGCCGGCCTTCCCGGGATCTCGGTGCCCTGCGGGTTTGTGGGCGGGCTTCCGGTGGGCCTGCAGGTCGTTGGCCGCGCCTTCGGCGAGCAGACGATCCTCAACGTGGCGCACGCGTTCGAGCAGGCCACGGAGTTCCACACCAGGCGGCCGCCACGTGGGCGCGCGGCCCGTGGAGCGTCCGCCGCGAAGAGGGCCCCGTAATGGCCCGCGTCGACGCCGGCCTCCGTCATGAGACCGTGATCGGCTTGGAAGTGCACGTGCAGCTCAGTACGGCCAGCAAGATGTTCTGCGGATGCGCCGTCGCGTTCGGCGCCCCGCCCAATACCCGTACGTGTCCCGTCTGCTTGGGGCTGCCGGGATCGTTGCCGGTGCTCAACCGTCGAGCCGTCGACCTCGGCATCCGGACCGCCTTGGCCCTGGGGTGCCACATCAACCCCGTGAGCCAATTTCACCGGAAGAACTACTATTATCCCGACCTGCCGAAGAACTATCAGATCTCCCAATACGAGTACAAGGACCACCCGCCGCTTGCGTCCGGCGGCCTGATGCGCGTGTCCACCGGTGACGAGGTCATGGAGATCGGAATCCGGCGGGTCCATCTTGAGGAAGATACCGGGAAGCTCGTGCACGCGGAGGGCCGAAGCCTGGTCGACTACAATCGCTGCGGCACTCCCCTCATGGAGGTGGTGACCGAGCCCGACCTGCACTCGCCCGAGGAGGCCAGGCTCTTCCTCATCCACCTGCGGGCGATGCTCCAGTTTGCCGAAGTGACGAGCGGCCGGCTGGAGGAGGGCACGCTCCGATGCGACGCCAACCTCTCGCTGCGGCCGGCCGGCGGTCCGCACGGGACGCGCACCGAGATCAAGAACATGAACTCCCTCCGCTCGGTGGAGCGGGCGCTCCGATTCGAGGAAGCCCGGCAGCGGCAGGCGCTCGAGCGTGGCGAGGAGGTCGTGCAGGAGACGCGCCACTGGGATGAAGACCGCGAGGTCACCTTTTCCTCTCGCGAGAAGGAGGAGGCGCAGGACTACCGCTACTTCCCGGAGCCGGACCTCACCCCGCTTCAGATCGACGCGCCGTGGGTCGATCGGATCCGGGCGGGCCTTCCCGAGCTGCCCGAGGCTCGGCGGCGCCGGTTCGTCGAAGCATTCGGCATCCCCGAGCACGATGCGGGGCTGCTCACGGCGACCCGGGCGATGGCGGAGTTCTTTGAGGAGACGGTCAGGCGGTTTGTTAAACCCAAGATCGTCAGCAATTGGCTCATCGGTGACGTCGCTGCGTACCTGAACGCCGCGGGCCGCGAGATTGAGGAACTCCCACTCCGTCCGGACCACCTCGCGGGCCTCTTGATGCTCGTCGACACGGGGAAGCTGAGCGGCCGGTCCGCGAAAGAGGTGCTCGAGGAGATGCTCCGCACCGGACGGCCCGCGGACGCGATCGTCCAGGAGCGGGGCCTGGTGCAGATCAGCGATGAAGCGATGCTGGCCGCCGTCGTGCAGGAGGTGATCGTGGAACACCCCGGGCCGGTGGGGGATGTGCGCGCGGGGAAGGACCAAGCGGTGACCTTTCTGGTCGGCCAGGTGATGAAGAAGACCCGGGGCCGCGCGAACCCGGCGATGGTCAATCGCCTGGTCCGAGAGCAGCTCGGTGTCGCGTAGCCCCGCCCGTCCGGCATCGCCGCGACCGGCGCGGAAACGAGCGGCCCGAGGGATAGGCCCGGCACCCGTTCGGATCGCCCCCGGCCGTGAGATGATCGTCCGGTTTTCACGGATGGGGGCCGGCGGAGAGGCCCTGGCCACGGTTGCGGGAAGAGAAGTCGCCGTGCCCTACGCCGCGCCGGGGGAGGAAGCGGTCATCCGGGTTCTCCGCGTCGAGCGGGGTCGCGCGGAGGGCCGGCTCGTCGCCCTTCGCATCGCCTCACCCAAGGTCGTCAGTCCGCGCTGCCCGCATTTTGGCAGGTGTGGCGGGTGCCAGTGGCAACACCTAGAGTACTCCGCGCAACTCGAGCAGAAGACCGCGCTCATTCAAGAAGCACTCCGGCAGGGCCACCTGTCCGATCGCCCCGTCTCCGATGCCGTCGGCTGGGGGCCGCCCTGGGAGTTTCGCACCCATCTCGAAGCCACAGTCGGCGCCCGTGATGGACGGCGGGTGCTGGGGTTCTTCAGCTGGGGCGGGGACCGGGTCGTTGAGGTCGGCCAGTGCCCCGTCCAGCACCCGTCCAATGTAGCCGCCATGAATGCCGTGCGGACGGCGTGGGAGGCGCTCCGGCCCGTCGCGGGCATCCTCCGGGGGCTGATCAGCCGGGTTGGTGCGGCGTCCGGTGAAGTCATGCTGGGCCTCTCGGTGATGCGGCCATTATCGGTGGCGGAGCGGGGCGTGGTGGTACGCACGTTGCTCGACGCGGTACCGCAGCTCGTGAGCCTGATGGAAGTCCGGGCCCCACGCCGCGGGCATCTCCTCGCCGGACGGCGCGCGGACCTTTTGTGGGGCCGGCCCTACGTCGAAGACGACGTCGCGGGGGTCCGGTTCCACGTGCCCCTGGTGGCCGAGTTCCCCGTAAACCGGCATGCCGTCCCGGGACTCATCGAGCTCATCCTCGGCGCGCTCGACGCCTCGTCCGCGGACACCGTCCTGGAACCCGACGCCGGAATCGGCGGCTACACGCTGCACCTCGCCTTGGCCGCGGGGCGTGTCGTCGCGGTGACGACGGCCGATCAACTCGATGCCGCCTGGGACAACGCCCGGCTCAACCAGATCACGAACTGCCGCTTCTACACTCGAAATCCGGTGCGCGCCCTTGAGAAGATCGCCAAGCGGGAACCCATCCGGCTGGCGTTTCTCCACCCGCCAGGCACGGGGCTTGCGCCCGACCTCCCTCCCGCGCTCCGGCGCGCCGGGATCCAGCGCGTCGCATACCTCGGCCGTGCGCTCGGGGCGCTTGCGAACGATGCGGTCACCCTCGAGCGGGAAGGGTTCCGCATCCGCCGGGTGCAGCCCGTCGACCTCAGTCCACAGACGAGCCGGGTTCACGCGCTCATCAGCGCGTCGATGGTCTGAAGGGTCCAAGTAGTATATACTCACGGTAATACCGGCCGGTTGCGTGCCAGGAGGTGTCCTGTGTCCAAGTTGCTCTCTCTGAAACTGCGGGAGGACGTCCTCCGCGAAGCCGAACAGATCGTTCGCAAGTGCGGCCAGTCGAGAAACGCCTACTTCAACGACGCGATTCAATTCTATAACAAGCTTTGGGAGCGCAAGTTGCTCAAGAAGAGGTTGCGGACGGAGTCCGCTCTTGTTGCTGCGGACTCCATGGAGGTGCTGGAAGCGTTCGAGCAAGTCGGCTGAGCCTGCCTGACCCGTCGCGCAAATGGAGATCAAGAAGTGGCACGTGTATTTGGCAAACCTGAATCCTCAACTGGGTTCTGAACCCGGCAAGGTGCGACCGGTCGTTGTTGTGCAAACCGACCTCCTGAATGGTGTGCATCCCTCGACAGTCATCTGCCCGCTCACCACCAAGGTTCGGCCGCGGGCGCAATTCTTGCGAGTCCACCTCGCGTCCGGCGAAGCCGGTTTAAAGCAACCTTCCGATGTCATGGTGGATCAGGTTCGGGCCATCGACAACCGCCGGTTGCTCCGGTCGATCGGCGCGATTCGACGAAGCAGTCAGACCGCACTTGCCCGTAACCTGTTTCTGCTCTTCTCGTGAGTCGCCGAGCGAAGCAGGGACTCCGGCGCCGATACACGAATCACACAGGGGCCCAGGGATTTCGGAGGACGACCGCGCATGCCCGCTGAGTTTGTCCACTGCCATCTCCACACCGAATATTCTCTGCTCGATGGTGAAGGCCGGATCGCCACGCTGATGCAGCGGGCCCAGAAGCTCGGGATGCCCGCGGTGGCGCTCACGGACCATGGAGCGTTGTACGGGGCGATCGAGTTCTACGAGCAGGCCCGTATCCACGGCATCAAGCCCATCATCGGCATCGAAGCGTACGTGGCCCCCCGCGGGATGGGGGACAAAGACCCCAGGCTCGACGCGTCGGCCTACCACCTCGTCCTGCTGGCCGCAAACAACGTGGGCTACAAAAACCTCATCGCGCTCACGACCGCCGCGCATCTGGACGGGTTCTACTACAAGCCGCGGATCGACCACGACCTGCTGAGCCGGCACGCCGCCGGGTTGATCGGGTTGTCCGCGTGTCTCCAGGGAGAAGTGCCTCGGGCGCTGCTGCGGGGAGACGCCAAGGAAGCCCGCAGGATCGCGACGACCTATCGCGATCTCTTGGGGGTCGGGAATTTCTACTTGGAGATCCAGAACCACGGGCTTCCCGACCAGCACACGGTCGCGCAGGGCATCCTGCCCATCGCCCGCGATCTCAACCTCCCGATCGTCGCGACCAACGACGTGCACTATGTCTCCCGAGACGAGGCCGACGCCCAGGACGTCCTGATGTGCATCCAGATGGGGCTCGCGCTCGATCAGAAGGACAAGCCTCGGATGGGCGAGACTCCGGAGTTCTTCCTGAAGAGCGTGGCCGAGATGGCGGCGCGGTTTTCCGAGATCCCCGAGGCGCTGGCCAACACAGTGGCGATCGCTGAGCGATGCCACCTCGAGATCGACACCGGCACACTCAATCTGCCGCACTTTCCCGTCCCCGAGGGGGAGACGCCGGATTCCTACCTGCGCGCGCTGTGCGAGGCGGGGGTGCGCCGTTTGTACGGCGCGGTCACCCCCGTGCTGCAGGAGCGCCTGGATTATGAACTCAGCGTGATCACCAAGATGGAATATGCCGCCTACTTCTTGATCGTCCAAGACTTCGTGAATTTCGCGCGCCGGAGCGGCATCCTGACCACCGTCCGGGGCTCGGCGGCCGGGAGCCTTGTGCTCTATGCCTGCAGCGTGACGGACGTAGACCCGCTGGCCTACCGGCTGCCGTTCGACCGGTTCTTGAACCTCGAACGGTACACGATGCCCGACATCGATGTGGATTTCATGGACAGCCGTCGCGACGAAGTCATCAAGTACGTGATGGACAAGTACGGTGCCGACCGGGTCGCGCAGATCATCACATTCGGGACGATGGGGGCGCGCGCGGCGATTCGCGACGTCGGCCGGGTGATGGGCCTGCCGTATGGAGACGTCGATCGGATCGCCAAGCTGATCCCGGGTCCCTTCGTCACGCTCAAGGAGGCGATCGACGCCGAGCCCGAGCTCCGCGCCGCCGCGCAAGACAACGACCAGGTCCGCCGGCTCCTGGATCTGGCGCAGAAACTCGAAGGGGTGGCCCGCCACGCCAGCACCCACGCGGCGGGCGTCATCATTTCCCGCGATCCGCTGATCGAGCAGGTCCCGCTGCAGCGCGCCACCAAGGGCGACCTCGTCATGACCCAGTACGACATGAACAGCGTCGCCTCGATCGGCCTGCTGAAGATGGACTTCCTCGGTCTGACGAACCTGACGATTCTGGACACCGCGATCCATTTGATCCGGGAGACGCGGGGGGTCGAGATCGATCTTCAGCGGATATCGCTCGACGACCAACCGACCTATGAACTGCTCGCCTCCGGGGAGACCACGGGGATCTTCCAGTTAGAAGGTCGCGGGATGCGCCGGTATCTCAAGGACCTCCGTCCGGACCGGATCGAGGACGTCATGGCGATGGTCGCGCTGTTCCGCCCCGGCCCCATGGCGAACATTCCGTCCTACATCCGGCGGAAGCACGGCATGGAACCCGTGACGTACCTCCATCCGTCGCTCGAGCCGGTGCTCAGCGAAACCTATGGCGTGATGGTGTACCAGGAAGACATCATGACCGTGGCCCAAGCCGTGGCCGGCTATACGCTGGCCGAGGCGGACGTGCTGTGCTATGCGATCCGAAAGAAGATCAAGGATCGGTTGCTCGCGCAGCGAGAGAAGTTTGTGGCCGGCGCCCGCAAAAACGGCGTCCCCAAGCGCATCGTCGATCAGATCTTCGAGCAGTTCGAGCCGTTTGCTCGATATGGGTTCAACCGGGCGCACGCCGCCTGCTACGGTTTGATCGCGTATTACACAGCCTATCTGAAGGCGCATTTCCCGGCGGAGTATATGACGGCGGTG
>DASSXJ010000044.1 GCA_035703895.1 bacterium
TCGGAGTACGTACGCGACCATGTACGGTTCACGACTCAGCCCATTGAGGAACCGTCCGATCCGCGGCATCTGCGGCGTGTACTGGAGTGGGTGGACGCGGGGCACCTGCTCATGTTCTCGACGGACTACCCGCACTGGGACTTTGACGACCCGACGCGTGTGGCCCGCCAACTCCCGGGTGAGATGCGCGAGCGCGTGCTGCGGGACAATGCCCTCGATCTGTACAACCTGCCGCCCGCTCGCCTGGCTGATGGGGAAGAGCAGGAGAGCCACGATCAATAGCATGGCACGAGCCGTTTTGGGCGTGTGAGGCCGGAGGACCGCCGTCTTGGGCCGTTACGTCGTCGGTCGAGTTGCCGATCTGCCGCCCGGCAGCCAACGTCTGGTGCGGGCCGGGCGTTGGGGCATCGGCGTCTTCAACGTCAACGGGAAGTACTACGCGTTCAACAACTATTGCCCGCACGCGGGCGGACCGCTCTGCCTCGGTGAAGTCACGGGGACGACGGAAACCGCCGGTCCCTACCAGGTCCTGTGGGTACGGCAGGGAGAGATCGTGAGCTGCCCATGGCATGCTTGGGAGTTTGACATCACCACCGGTCGCACCGTTACCGAACCCACCCGAACCGTCCGCACGTATCCGGTGCGTGTCGAGGACGACCTGGTCATTCTCGACACGGACGGCCTCCCCGGCTCGCCGGAACAGAACCAGCAGGCGGAAGGAGGATAGACCGGTTGGGCAGCGCCGCGCGGATCGTCGATTGTGCCGTCCACCCCTCGATGCGGCACCGAGACGAGATCCGGGAGTATATGCAGGAACCGTGGCGGAGCCGTCCCTTTCCCGGGCCCGAACGATACTTCTATCCCGCCCCGATGGGCGACTATTGTCCCGATGCGCACACCCCCGGTGGCCCGCCGGGGTCAGACCCGCAGGCGGTCGGCCGGCGGCTCTTCGACGAGATGGGCATCCAATACGCCGTGTTGATGCCCTTGACTCGAGGATTGCTGGCGGATGACGACCTCGCCACCGCGATCTGCGCGGCGACGAACGACTGGTTAGCCTCCACGTGGCTCGATAAGCAGCATACGCACGGCCGATTCTACGGCTCCATCCGGGTCAACGCCGGCGATCCCGAACAGGCGGTGCGGGAGATCGAACGGTGGGCCGGTCATCCCGCCATGGTCCAAGTCGTGGTGCCGATGCAGGCGCATCGGCCGTACGGGCAACGGGTCTATTTCCGGATATGGGAAGCCGCCGCGCGCCATGGGCTGCCGGTGGCCGTTCATGCCGACGGAGGGGCTGGCGTTGATTTCTGGCCGTCGGCGGCGGGGTACTACTCGGCTTTCATTGAATACCGGGCACTCCACCCCACCAATTTCGCCTATCATCTCGCCAGTCTTATCGCCGAGGGCGTCTTTGACCGGCTCGAGGATGTGGTGTTTGTCTTCGCAGACGGGGCGCACCACATGCTGGCCCCCCTCATTTGGCGGATGGACAAGGACTGGCGGCCGACGCGCCGCGAAACGCCCTGGACCAAACAGCTGCCTTCCACGTATCTGCGCGCGCACGTGCGATTCTGCGCCGATCCCTTCGAACTCCCACACGATCCGAAGGTGCTCGAGGACTGGCTGGACATCACCGACGCGCGAGACACGCTCCTGTTTGCGAGCAACTACCCGTCTTGGGACTCTTACGATCCCCGCGAGGCGTTCCCGGGGGTCGGACAGGAGCTGCGCGAGCGAATTCTGGCCGGGAACGCTCTTTCACTCTACAAATTCGGGTGAGCGATCGGTTACGTCCGAGCGGCCGCGGTCGCAAACTCCTCTCGTTGCACGATGCGTCCTCGAGTTGTGCAAATTGTATCGGTCCACGGACGCAAGTTCAACGTGCAGGTGAAGGTCGGCCAAACCGTGGCCGTGGTGCACCGCCGAGCCGGCGGCGGGGGAGGAACTCCCCGTGAGCGGCGCGAACGCCCGGGCCGATAGTGAAAACGTTTCCGGGGAATTGCTGATGGCCCTGCAGCTTGGCGTGACCACGTACGGGTATCTCTACCAACGGACCCTGGAGAGCGCGCTTCGAGCAATCGCGGCGGCGGGGTATACGCTCGTTGAGATTTCGACCATTTCTCCTCACGTCTACACGCCGGCCAC
Source organism: bacterium (assembly GCA_035703895.1). Taxonomy (NCBI): domain Bacteria; species bacterium. The sequence goes on from DASSXJ010000044.1 coordinate 2,149, forward strand.
GGGGGTATTGGAGCGCTGGGCGCTCCGGCGCATGCTGCAGTCTTTGAACCTTCGATGTGTGTCGATCAACGCCGCCGAGCAGAACTTGATCAGCCCGCACCCGGCTCTGCGGGAGGTTGCCCTCAAGGAGTACGAAGCGACGATTGAGTTGGCCGCGGACCTCGAGGTGAACATTGTTGTCGTGGGACCTGGGCGTCTCAATCCCCTGATCCCGATGCCCGAGAAGGATGCCATTGCGCTTCTCAAACGCCAGCTCGAGTGCTTGCTCCCGCGAGCCACCCAATTAGGCGTTCGGTTGGCGCTCGAGACATTCCCCTTCGGATTCATGCGGACCGGGGCCGAGGTGAAGACGGTTGTGGACAGTCTGGCCGATCATAGCCTCGGCATTGCCTACGATTGCGCCAACGTCTTGGCGCACGAGGATCCTGCCGAGGGCGTTCGTGCAATTGCCGACCGGCTCCTGATTGCGCACCTCAGCGATGCGTGGAAGGATCGGTTTGCCCACACCTCCGTGGGGCGCGGTGAGGTCGACTTCAAGTCTTATGGCGACGCGCTTCGTGAAACGGGCTTCACGGGGCCCACCATCTACGAGTTAGTCGACGGGGAGGATCCCGACTCACGCATCGCCGACGACGCCACACTGTTCCGCGCCTGGGGCTGGCAGATCGGATAGCGTCGCACGGGAAGCCGGGAGTCGCCTACCTCCCCAGCCATCCACCGTCGACGGCCAGCAGGTGGCCATGCACGTAGTTAGACGCCGTTGACGCCAGGAACACGACGGCCCCGCCGAGTTCCTCCGGGCGGCCCCACCTCCCGGCGGGAATCCGCGCAAGGATCGCCGAGTTTCGATTGGGATCTTCTTGCAGCGCACGGGTCATATCGGTGGTCATGTACCCAGGGGCGATCGCGTTGACGTTGATGCCATAGGGCACCCATTCGTTCGCCAGCGCTTTGGTGAGCTGCCCGACGGCGCCCTTGCTGGCGGCATAGGGGGTCACCAGGATCCCGCCCTGAAAGCTTGCCAGCGACGCGATGTTGATGATCTTGCCGCGGCGGCGCGCGAGCATATCGCGGGCCGCATCCTGGCAGAGGCGAAACAGGGCATGCAGATTCACTTGGATGACCCGGTGCCAGTCTTCCGGCGTTGTCTCGGCGGCCGGAGCGCGGGTGATCAAGCCGGCGTTGTTGACGAGGATATCGACGCGGCCCAGCGCGCCCACGGCGCGAGGAACGACCGTCTTCACATCCTCGGGATCTTCAAGATCGGCCGTCAATGAAACGCAGCGCCGCCCCACTCTTTCGAGGTCGGCCGCGAGATCCGAGGCGGGCCGGCGGCTGATCGCGACGACGTCGGCGCCGGCCGCTGCGAGGGCCAGAGCCATCGCGCGGCCAAGGCCTCGCCGCGCTCCGGTGACAAGCGCGACGCGATCTCTCAAATCGAACATTTCTGGGATGCTCACGGCATGACCGTCGGACAAGAGGGCGGGGGGACGCCCTCTTCCTCGCGGCGATCGATCGTCATGCCTCGGCCCTGGCTGGCGCGAACTCCTCTCGCTTCACGACACGGCCCTCGAGGATGGCGCGATCGGCCGCGAGGCAGAGCAACAGGTTTTCGAGCCCACGCTCCGCTTCGTCGACGGCCCAGGCGTGGTCGCGGGTTTCGATTTGGTCCGCAAACGCGTCATGGATGCAGTCAAACCCGAGGAGGTCTTGGTACGCCTTTGCCGGATTGACCGCGAAGTCGGTCCGATCCTGGGTGGGCCCGGAAAACATGACGAAGCGGCCGGCCTGCTCGGTGTCGCCGCGGATCTTCCCCCTGGTCCCCTGGATGCCCCACACGTTGTGCTCGGGTTGGCTGGTGAAGTAGGTAAAGTTCAAGCTGCCGCGGACGCCCGTGTTGTAGTCGATGATGGTCACCGCGTTGTCGGGGAAATCGACGTGCGTATTGGGCACATCCAGGCCGCCGAACGCCGCGACGCGCGTGAAGCGCGCTCCGGGCTGGAAGAACTCGAAGAGATCGAGCCAGTGGCAGCAGTCCGCGAGGAATGGCCCGCCGCTCAACTCGAGGCGATTGTGCGATGCCCGCAACGGCCGCCTTGCCATATTCCACCAGAGCTGCTTGATGGTGCCGAGGAACCCGGCCTCGATCAGCTTGCGCGCGTGGGTGAACACGGGCGCGTAGCGGTATTGGAACCCGAGGAGAAAGGCGTGCGGTGATGTCCGCACGGTGCGGAGGAGTTGCACGCCTTGCTCCGCATTGATGGCAAACGGCTTGGACGCGAAGCAGTGCTTTCCGGCCTCGAGTGCGCGGATGGCGAGGGGCGCATTGAGGCGAATCGGCACGGTGAGGATCACGGCGTCAACATCCGGCATGTCCAGGAGGGCTTGAAAATCCGTCGTCAGTTTCACTTGGGCGAGTTCGGGATGCGCCCGGGCGCGGGTGAGAAACGCATCCCGGTGGGCATGATACCACCCCGGCTCGTGGTCGAGGGCGGGCTCCCCGCGCAACCAGCCCAACTTCTTTTGGTCGAGATCGCAGACGGCGACGAGCTGAAACCGGGGACGGCCGAGCACTTCGACCATGTGCATCAAGCCTTGATTCAAGCCGACCACCGCAGTGCGGATCCTGTCCATGTGCCCCTCTATCCCGGATTTGATTGCGAAACGGCTGTCATCGCTGCGTGGTGTCAGCGTGCGCGGGGTTGAGCTGAGGGTTCCGCTGAAACCGCTCCCAGACGCTGCGCACGTACCTCATTTGGCGTTCGGCACTCACATACGGATCGCCGCCCAGATCGTAGGCTTGGAGAGCGAGGGGACCTTTGTAGCCACGCTCCCAGAGCAGCCCGAGCAGGCCGGCAATATCGATTTGGCCCTCATCGAGGAGCGCCGTGCGGTACGGTGCGGGCTTGGGGAAGCCGCTGTGCAGCGCGACGTAGCCAAGCCGGCTCATCACTGGGGAGGACAGGATCTCGGGAGGGTCGGCCACCGCCTCATGGAAGTACGCATGGAAGCTCGAGAGTCCGGGGGCGATGTTGCGGGGCTGGACCTGCGTCAGCAAACGTTCCTCAACGCCGGGGGTATCGATCAGGAAACCGGCGTGGTTGTAAAGGTAGCCAGGCATGCGCTTCGCCACGAGCATGCTGTCCACGGCTCGAATCACCTGGACTGCCTGCTGCCAGTGGGGGGCCGTCGCTTCCGCGGAGCCGCTTTCGTGGAAGAGTTTGGTGGGCGACCATGGGGCGACGGTCATGGTCACCACGAGAAAAGGAGTACGGCCGAGACTCGACAACCGCTCGATGCACTCGCCTATGCGCGCGAGCTCAATATCGATCTGCACCCCGGGCATTGCCCGGACGACGACATACATCCCGATCTGCTGCATCCCCGTGCGATCGAGCTCGTTCCGGATCTCCGACCACGTGCTGTCGTCCTTAGGATCCGCGTCGGTGAGCTCGTAGCCATCGTATTCGAGATCGGCCGCAATCGCGAAGCGTGTGGCGATGGGGTAGTGGCGCCGGTGACGAAAGAAATGGTTTTCGGTGAGGATCAGTGGGTTCGGTATCATCATGCGATAGGTCCCTATGTTGGAATTCGACTGCCGGTGGTGGTCCTCCTTGAGCACGTTTCGAACTCACCGGGTCGCCGGGTCTTGCGGCGGGGGAAGGAACTCTCGTCCACTTGAGCGAAGCCCACTGAAAACGCTTGCAGTCCGAATGTCACACGTCGCGATGGGGAGGCGCGTATGAGGTGGAAACGGCTTGTGAGTACTGAGCGCGTGTGGAGGGCGGGGCCGGCGTCGGTGGCGTTGATCATCGGGCTGGCGATGATCCTCGCGGGACCTTCATCATTTGCGGCCACCGAAGCGACGATCAGGTTTGTCAACTGGGAGTCGAGCGACCACAATGAGAAACCGTGGCTCGACGACATCGAAGCGCACTTCATGAAAGACAACCCCGGTATTCGGATCCAGGACGAGCCCGTCGACTTTTCGGGTCACCTTCACCAACTGGTGACGGAGTGCGCGGCCGGGAATTGCCCCGACGTCGCCGAAGGACAAGGGAACGATCTCGCGAGCCTCTCCAGCGCAAAGCTGCTGGAATCCCTCGACGCGTACGACAAATCCTTCTTCGACAGCCTCAACCCAGCGACCGTCAGCCGCGTCAAATTCAACGGCCACCTCTACGGGATGCCGTGGGGCTTCGACCCCCTCGGCTTCCTCTATAACAAGGAACTCATGAAAAAGATCGGCCTGCCCCCGAATCCTCCCAAGACGATTGCCGAGGCGATGCGGGCTATCGCTACCGCGAAACAATACGACCCCAACATCCTCGGCATCGGCATCGACACGACGCTGCGGGACTTCGGACTTGATGCGGAATGGCCCTACATGCACGCGTTCGGAGCCGAGCCGATCAAGAATGGGAAGCCCGCCGCCGATACCCCGCAGATGCGCGCCTACTTGGAGTGGGTCCGTACGCTCGTGAAGAACGGCTACACACAGCCGGGGAAGAAGATGGGACAATTCCGGATCTTCGCCGCCCAAGGGCGTCTGTTGTTCCTGGAGGACGGCCCCTACTTCAAGAGCGTCGTGCAGGGGATGAACAAAGAGCTGACAGACGAGAAATTGTATGCCACGTGGGGAGTCGCGCCCATTCCCGGCGGTCCCGCGAATGGGCCGTCGGCGGGGTCGTCCGATCATCAGACGGTGGTGTTCGCAAGCTCAAAGAACAAAGCGGCCGCGTTGAAATTCATGCGGTACCTGGTCTCGGATGAGTACGCCATCAGGAAATTCCTACTGCTCAATGGCGATCTCCCAGCCGTCCAGGGTATCGAACGCAAGATCGCGGAACTCAACAATCCAATTGCGCTCGGGTTCTTCAAGATCGCCAGCCTCGTGGTGGTCCCGCCTTACGGCCCGAAATACGAAGAAGCGTATCCACCCGTCATGTCGAATATTCAGCGCACGTACTCCACGACCGACTCGGCGGCGGATATCGCGCGCGCGATGCAAACGCAGTTGCTTCAAGTGTACGCCAAGTAAGGCTTGGACGAATCCGGCAGGTAGCGGCTTGAGCCTGTCGGCTGTGGAGACCCGCCGGGGCCCGGTGTCAAGGCGGAGGGGACTCAATCCGCTGGTCCCGCTGTTCTTGGCCCCGGCGTTCGTCATCATGGGTTACGTGGTCGCGTACCCGATGCTGCGGACGTTTTGGCTGTCGCTCTTGCACGTGGAACTCGTCGATCCCGATCACCAGGCGTTCGTCGGCCTCGGGAACTTTCTGGCGCTTGCGCACGACACGACGTTTTGGCAGTCACTCGCCAGAACATTGGTTTTCACGTCGATCTCGGTCGTGGTCAGTTTCATGTTCGGGTTGGGCTTTGCGTTGCTGGCCGACGGCTTGCCGGGACGCCTCGCTGCCGCCCGTGGCTTGCTGTTGGTCCCGTGGGTCACGCCGGCTGTGGTGGTCGGGTTCCTCTTTCTGTACATGTTTGACCAGGAGGTCGGTGTGGTGAACCTCCTGCTCTTGCATCTGCACGTGATCCCGCATCGGCTGGCGTGGTTGTCCGACGCGAACCTGGCATTGGCCGCGGTGATCATCGCCAACGTCTGGTCGCAAACGCCGTTCTTTGTCTTGATGTTCACCGCCGGACTGACCGCGATCCCGACCACGCAACGGGAAGCCATTCGGATCGACGGCGCGAGGGGCTGGGAGGAGTTCTGGCATTTGATCGTCCCGTATCTCCACCATATTATGGTGATCGCCTCGTTGATCGGGATCATCAATAATTTCAGCAGTTTCACGGTGATCTGGACCTTGACTCAGGGGGGTCCGGTCTACGCCACCACGACTCTAGCGGTCCAAATCTATCGGGTCGCTTTCCAACAATTCAAGTTTGGGTATGGGGCGGCGATGGGCGTCGTGTGGATGCTGGTGCTGCTTGCGCTTTCGGTCGTCTACATCCGCACGTTGCAACGCGAGGCACTCACGTAGATCGGGTCTGAGGCGCATCGATGACCGGCCGGAGGCGGTGGTCGATAGGGACGGCAGCGCGCATGATCTTCATGGCATTTGCGCTCATCTGGACGCTGTTCCCCGTTTACTGGATGGCGGTGACCGCGTTCAAGACGACCCTCGAGATCTTCAGCCTCCGCCTGCAGTTGTTGCCCGCTCACCCCACGCTGGAGAACTTTGCCGAGATGTGGACGGGGGTCGTGCCCGTCCGCACCTACTTCGCCAACTCTGTCGTGACATCCAGTTTGACATGCGGGCTCACGATCGTGGTCTCCGTGCTCGCCGCCTACGCGTTCTCCAGGATGAAATTCCGATACAAGGAACCGCTCCAGCTGAGCCTGCTCCTGGCTCAAATGTTCCCGTTCATCGTCCTGTTGATCCCCTTGTACCTCATCTTTCTGAAGTCGCATCTCCTGAACACGCACCTCGGGCTCGTCCTGGCGTTCGCCTCTACGGCGATCCCGGTGGGCGTGTGGTTCATGAAAGGCTTCATGGACTCGGTGCCACAGGAGCTCGACGATGCTGCTCGGATCGACGGGTGCACCGAGATCCGGTTGCTGCGTGATGTGTTGCTGCCGCTGATGCTCCCGGGCATCATTGCCGTCGGCGTATTTGCCTTCCTGGACGCGTGGAACAACCTCTTCTTCCCGTTGGCCCTAGTCACGAACCCAAACGGCAGAACGCTTCCGCCGGGGCTGCTGTTCGCGGTCGACAGCCGGTATCGAGAAGACTGGGGCGGCCTCATGGCCGCCTCGATTCTCGCGTCGCTCCCGCCGGTCCTCGGGTTTGTCGCCATCCAACGGTGGCTGATCAGCGGCCTGGGCGCCGGCGCCCTGAAGGGATGACGACGGCCATGCTCAGGGAATCGACCGGCTAGGCCCGAGCGCCCGCGGTCGCAAACTCCTCTCGGTGCACGATGCGGCCCTCGAGGATGGCCCGATCGGCGGCGAGGCAGAGCAGCAGGTTTTCGAAGCCGCGCTCCGCTTCGTCGACGGCCGCGGCGTGGTCGCGGGAGCGGATCTGGTCCGCAAATGCGTCATGGATGCAGTCGAACCCGAGGTGGCCGTGGAGGCCGTGGTACGCTTTCGCGACGTTGACCGTGTACTCGGTCCGATCCTGCGTGGGCCCTGAAAACATGATGAAGCGGCCGGCCTGCTCGGTGTCGCCCCGGATCTTGCCGTGGGTGCCCTGGATGCCCCACACGTTGTACTCGGGCTGGTTGGTGAAATAGGTGAAGTTGAGGCTGCCCCGGACGCCGGTGGTATAGTCGATAATGGTCACGGCGTTATCGGGGAAATCCACGTGCGTATCGGGCACGTCGAGGCCGCCGAACGCGGCGACACGCGTGAAGCGGGCCCCCGGCTGGAAAAACTCGAAGAGATCGAGCCAGTGGCAGCACTCCGCGAGGTACGGCCCGCCGCTCAACTCCAGCCGGTTGTGGGACGCGCGCAACGGAAGGCGCGTCATGTTCCACCAGAGCTGCTTGACGGTGCCGAGGAACCCGGCGTCGATCATCCTGCGCACCTGGGTGAACAAGGGCGAGTAGCGATATTGAAACCCATGGATGAACGCGTGGCGGGAATCGCGCACGGCTTGCAGCAGCTGTCCGCCCTGCTCCGCGTTGATGGCGAAGGGCTTCGAGGCGAAACAGTGCTTCCCGGCCCGCAAGGTGCGGATGGCGAGGGGGGCGTTGAGGCGGATGGGAACGGCGAGCACGACGGCGTCGACCTCGGGCATCGCCAGCAGCGCGTCGAAATCCGTGGCCAGTGTGGCCTTGGCCAGTTCGGGATACGCTCGGGCCCGTTCCAGCCACGCGGTCCGCTGCGCACGATACCATCCGGGCTCATTGTCGAACACCGGCGCTTCCCCGCGCATCCACGCCAACTTCGTCTGGTCGTGATCGCAGATCGCCACCAGCTGAAACCTCGGATTGGCGAGGATCTCGATCGCGTGAGTCAATCCATGGTTCAGGCCAACCACCGCGGTGCGAATTCGGTCCATGCGACTCCCTCCGCCGGGATGATTTCGAGACGGCCGCCGCCGCGATCTCCGTCAACGCCGATCCTTCCGGGGAATGAGCGGATCGGGACGGCGGCTGAGCTGCCGGCCCCCATCTGCCGCCAGGAGCGTCCCCGTGAGGTAGGCCGCGTCATCCGAGGCCAGAAACGTCACGACCCGGGCGATATCCGATGGCCGCCCCATGCGGCCGACCAGCGTCGCCGCGCTTTCGTCGAGGACGGACGGGACCACTTCCAGGTCGTCGCTTGCCGCGAGCTCGGGCGGGAGCACCGCCCGGACGGACTCGCTGTACACTGATCCCACGACGATTCCGTTCACCCGGATGCCCGTGCCGGCGAGCTCGACGGCAAGGACCCTCGTGAGCGCGTCGAGCCCGCCCTTGCTGACGCAGTAGGGGCCGTAGCCGGAGATGGGCAGCTGCGATTGAATCGCCAGCAGGTTGATGATCACCCCGCCGCCCTGCGGGATCATGGCGCGCGCCGCGGCCTGACTCACGAAGAACGTCCCGGTGAGATTCGTGCCGATCACCTCGTTCCATTCGTCCAGGCCCATGTCCAACACCGAGGTGAGCCGGCCGTGGCTGGCCGCGTTGTTCACGAGGATGTCGATGCGGCCAAGTAGTGAGAGGGCATCTTCAACCGCCCGCCGGGCCTCGGCAGGCTTCGAGAGATCGGCCGGCACGAATTCGGCCCGACGACCGTCCGCGCGCAGTCGCCTCGCCAGCGCGTCGCCGCGGTCGACATCTCGATCAACGATCGCCACCGCCGCGCCCAGGTCTGAGAGATGCGTCGCGATCGTCTTTCCGATCCCTCGGGAGGCCCCGGTCACCAGGGACACTCGGCCTTCGAAGGTCGCGCTCACCGCGTCAAGGCTCCGTCGGGTAGTGACGGCGGTGACGAAAGAAATGGTTTCCCGTGAGGATCAGCTTGTTCGGGAACGTCATCTCTGGACCCGCGTGTCAACGTCTTTGGCCTCCGCCAGGTAGATTCTATTAGCGTTCACGCTGAAGTTCAATCGCCGTACGGCGGACGGGAGGAACTCGCCGCCGGTCGCGCGAACGGGTGGAAAACGTTTGCGGCGAGCGGCTGAGGGCCATCGCGGCAGCCGGGTATACGCTCGTCGAGATCTCCACCACGCCTCCGCACATCTATACCCCGGCGACGGGGATGTTCAAGCGCAAGGCGCTCCGGCGCCTCCTCCAATCGCTCGGTCTTCGATGTGTCTCGGTGAATGCCGCGGAGATGAATCTGATCAGCCCGCGCCCGGCGTTGCGCGAGGTGGCCGTCAAGGAATACGAAGCCACGATCGAGCTGGCTAGTGACTGACGTTCACCGCGAGCCCCCAGCGCGTTTTGACCGCGCCGCCGGGGGGGAGCACGATCACACCGGTTCCCGTCCTGAACGCATCGGGCGGACATGTCATCGGCTCGACGGCGATGCTGCGCCGGCGTTCAGACGGATCGGGGAGTGCATCGCCGGTGAAGAGCATCACGTAAGCGTACCCCTCGTCGAGCCACAGCACCGTATCGTCGACGCGGACCCGCGCTCGCCCGTCGTCATCGCAAATGAGGCCCAGATAGCACGTGTCGAGCCGAACGTCGCCGATCGGCCGCGGCTGGCGGAAATCGTAGGGGGTACCCTGAACCGCTTCGACTTCACCCGTCGGCAGTCCCCGGGGATCGGTGATCAATCGGTGCGTCGCCGGTACGAGGAGGGTCGCGCGATCGAGAGACCCTCCGTCAACCGCGAGGTACGGGTGATGTCCCGCTCCATAGGGCAGCGCGCGTCCTCCATCATTCCTGGCCGCCGTCTCGACCACGAGTCCCCCGGCGGAGAGTTCGTACGAGACCTGCAGCGTCAAGGTAAATGGATAGCCGGGTTGGGGGAACACCGTGGTCCCGAAGACCACCCGCGAGGCGGTATGCTCGAGGGCGAGCCACGGGATCCAGCGGGTGAGACCATGGATCGCGGTGTTCTCGCCCGTGCGATTGATGGGGAGCTGGTGTTCTTCGTCTGCGAAGCGATAGCGACCATCCCCGATGCGGTTCGGCCACGGCAACAGGGGCATGCCCCGGCTTCCGTTTGCCGCGGCGTCTGCCGGATGCCCGTCGATAACCCGCCGCCCGCGAACAACGTACTCGCGCAGTCCTGCGCCGAGTTCGACGGCCACGGCTTCTTGGCGATCATACGCAATCGGATACTGCCGCCCTGTGGGAAACACCGTCAGCACCCGGGCGCCGCACGGGTCGATTGACCTAGCGCCCGGCGCACGGGATCTGCGCAGCGGGGCGGGCCGGGGGTCACATGTGCCGCCCGCCCGTGACCTCAATGACCGCGCCGGTGACGAAGCTCGCCATGTCGCTTGCGAGGAACAAGGCGACGGCCGCGACTTCCTCAGGCGTGCCGATCCTTCCCAGCGGAGTGTCGGCGGCGCCCTGGCGAAGCTTTTCCTCCCCCCGCTCCAGCGTCGGCGGCGTGGCGATCAATCCCGGCTGAATCGCGTTGGCGCGGACGGCGTAGCGCGCGTACTCACGCGCCGTCACCTTGGTGAGCGCCACCATGCCGGCCTTGGCGGAGGAGTAGTTGGCCTGTCCGATGTTTCCGATCTTGCCGGAGATGGACGATATGTTCACGATCGCGCCGCGGCCGGCGTCCCGCATGCGCGGGGCGATCGCACGCGTGCAGAGGAACGTCCCCTTGAGATGCACATCGATCACAGCGTCCCAGTCGGCCTCCGACATCTCGGGGATCGTCGCATCGCGCGTGACGCCGGCGTTGTTCACGAGGACGTCGATCCGGCCGAACGCCCCGACGGCGTGTTCCGCGGCCGCCTCCACATCCGCGAGGCTTGCGAC
>DASSXJ010000045.1 GCA_035703895.1 bacterium
GAACTCGACCGGATCGCTGGGCTGGTGGGGGCGGTTCGGGAGGAGGCCGGTCCCGGGACCGATCTGTTGGTGGACTGCCACTGGAAGTACAACGCCCGCGATGCCGTGGCGCTCGCAACCATGCTTGCGCCGTTTCGGCTGCGGTGGCTGGAGGATCCCGTGCCGCCCAACGACAGCGAGGCGCACCGGTTCGTCACGGCGCGGAGCCCGATCCCGATCTGCAGCGGCGAGAACCGGTACCTCAAGGAGGGGTTCCGCGACCTCATCGTCGATCACGGGGCGGACATCATCGCGCCCGACGTGCCGAAGATGGGCGGCCTGGCCGAGGCCAAGAAGGTCGCCGACCTGGCGGATACCTACTCGAAGGTCGTGGCACCCCATAACGTGAGCAGCCCCGTGGGCACGATCGCCGCATGCCACGTGATGGCCACCGTCCCGAACTTCCTCTTGCTCGAGTACCACGCACGCAAGATCCCCTGGTGGCAGGATCTGACGGATGGAGGCGCGATTCGAGAGGGGTACATCTATCTGACCGAAGCTCCCGGCCTGGGCGTGACCCTGAGGGAGGACGTGGTGCGCGCCCACCTCAAGCCCGGCATCCCCTGGTTCCCGTCGCGATGAAGATCACCGCGATTCGAGGTCACCGCGTCCCCAGCGCCCTGGGGTGGCCGTGGATCCTCGTCACCGTGGAGACCGACGCCGGGCTGACCGGCGTTGGGGACGCGACAAACTGGCCCGGCGGTCGCGCGGTCGAGGGCGCCATCGCCGAACTCGATGGTCTGCTGCGCGGGGAAGATCCCCGGCGGATCGGTCCCCTGTGGACCAAGATGCAGCACCACCTCACCTACGTGGGATCCGCGGGGGCGGCGGTTGGGGCGATCAGCGGCGTCGACATCGCGCTGTGGGATATCGCCGGCAAGTTGAGCGGGATGCCGGTCTATCAGCTCCTCGGCGGAGCCTACCGGACACGTATCCCGCTCTACGCCAACAACTGGTTTGCCGGAACCCCCCGCGAGCCCGAGGCGTTTGCCGAGGCGGCGCGGCGGATCGTCTCCCAGGGATACCGGGCGCTCAAGTTCGACCCGTTGACAGGCATCGATCCGGACAGCCGCGAGGCATCGCGGACCGCGCTGGAGGCGGCGGCGAGGATGGTCGAAGCGGTCAGGGCCGCCGTCGGCCCCGACATCGAGATCGCCGTCGACACGCACGCCCGCCTCGACGTGCCGTCGGTCATCCGCTTTGCCGAGATGCTCGAACCGTCACGGATCTGGTTTCTCGAGGAGCCCGTGGGGCCGGAGAACCCCGAGGCGATGGCCGACGTGAGGCGACGCGTCAAGGCGCTGATTTGCACCGGAGAACGGCTGTTCACGCGCCATGGATTCCGCCGCGTCCTGGAGAGCCACGCCGCGGATATCCTGATGCCCGACGTCGTGCGGACCGGCGGACTCTCAGAGACCAGGGCGATCGCGGCTTTGGCTGAGATGTATTATGTCCCCATCGCGCCCCACAACCCCAACTCACCGCTGTCGACCCTCGCGAGCGCCCACTTGTGCGCCGCGATTCCCAACTTCGCGCGCCTCGAGTTTCTGGCGGTCGATGCCCCCTGGCGGGACGACATCCTGACTGCGCCGCTCCCGGTCGAGGACGGCCATCTGGTGCTTTCCGACCGGGCGGGACTGGGGGTCGACGTCCGCTGGGATCGGGTGGAGCGGTTGCAGGTCAGCGCGCCGGCTTGAGAGAACGCGGAGGTGTGTAATGCCAGGGACCCCAATTTGGTACCAGACGGGGAGGGACAGCCGATGAGGATGACTCGGAGAGCATTCGTGAAGGCAGGCGGCGCCGCACTGGCGGGAATAGGCATGGCCGCCGCGGCTCCGCGATCGGTCCGCGCCGCGGGAGAGTACCAACCGCGAAAGGATCTCACGGGCGAGCTGACGGCGTGGGATTGGTCCGCGGCGCCCGACAAGTACGGCGAAGCCCAGCAGCAGGCGTTTTACACCTGGTTTCCCGAGCAACACCGGCAGCTTAGGTTTCGGATGACCATGTTCGGCTACACAGATATGCTCCCGAAGCTCGAGGTGAGCTTCAGGGGCGGCGGCGGCCCTGATGTCGTCCGCGTCGCGATCGCATGGTCCAGCCAGTTTGTCGAGGCAGACGCGTTTCACTCGATCGACCTGGCCCAACTCGGTCTCAAGGAGAGCGACTTCTGGCCGCAGGCACTGATGACCGTCCGGAAGCCCGGCAGCGTCGGCGGTCCGCTCTACGGCCTTCCGGCGAACAACGAGGCCATGATGTTGGTTTGGAACAAGGGCCTGTTCCGCGACGCGGGCCTGAACCCGGACAAGGCCCCGGCCACCTGGGATGAGCTCGCCGTCTTCTCAAAGCGGATCCGCGAGAAGACCGGCCAGTCTGGCTTTGGGCTCGTGGCCAAGCTCAACACCGGGAATACCCCGTTCCGGTTCGCGCCCGTGATGTGGGCATACGGCGGCAGCATCTTCGACGAGCTCAGCCCGTCGATCACCTGGAAGAACATCGGGATCGACTCGCCGGGCACGGTGGCCGCGCTCGAGCTCTACAACAGAATGTTCAACATCGACAAGAGCGTCGAGCCGTCCGCGCTGACAAATACTCAAGCCGATGTGACGACGCTGTTTCTGGGCGGCAAGGTGGCGATGATGATCGTGCATCCGTCCGATGCGGCGCAGGTGCACGGCCTCAACCCGAAGATCGGCCTTGGGGCCGGGTTGCTCCCCGCGGGCCCGGTCCGGCGGGCCGTCGTCTTCGGCGGCTCGAACCTCCACGTCCGCAAGGCGACGACAAACGTGGATCAAGCGCTGGAGTTCCTCCGGGCATACGAATCCCCGAACTGGAACGCCCGCCTCAGCGGCCTCGGGTCGAACCCGGCCAACCGCCAGGCGGAGCACGCTCCCGCGCAGAAGGAGCGCGAGAAGCTGCTGCTGTTCAACGAGGTCACGATCGAGATGATGAAGTACGGGGTCAGCGTGCCGCTGGTGTCGCAAGGCGCGCACATCTGGAACGAGACGATCCCGACGATGATCCAGAAGGTGCTGCTCAAACAGACCTCGGCAAAGCAGGCGGTGACGGAAGCCGCCGCGGAAATCCGGCAGGCGATGCGCGCCTAGCGTATCGCCGCACGCGTCTCCCCGCGTGCAGGTCGCAGGGGCGACGCGTGAACGCACAGGAGGTGTATGACGTGGACGCGGTGGGAGTGGCGGTCCGCGAGGGGGCGCGCCCCCTTCGTCCGCCGCTCCTTCCCCGCGTGCTTCCCTATCTCTTCGTGGCCCCGGCGGTGGCGCTGGTGCTCGTGGTCACGATCTATCCGTTCATATATTCCGTGTACCTCAGTTTCTTTGCGACCCCCAGCCGGTCCATGAATTTGACATTCACGGGGCTCGGGAACTACCGGGTGGTGTTCACGGATCCGGTGTTTTACCGCGTGATCCGCAACACCCTGGTGTGGACGGTCGTGAGCACGGCGATCGACGTCGTGCTGGGCCTCGTCGCGGCGGTCGCCGTCAACAATCTCAAGGTGCTCCGAGGGGCGGTCCGGGCCGCGCTCCTGCTGCCCTACGTCGTGGGGTACGTGGTCGCCAGTTACGCCTGGCTCTGGCTGTTGCACGGGGAGTACGGGCTGATCAACGGGGCGCTGGTCACGTGGCACCTCGTCCGAGAGCCCGTGTCATTTCTGGGCAACCTTTCGCTGGTGCTGCCGTCGCTGATCCTGGCAAATGTCTGGAAGACGTTCCCCTTCGCCATGTTGATGCTGCTCGCCGGGCTCCAGAATGTTCCCGAGCAACTCCTGATGGCGGCTAAGATGGATCGCGCCTCGCCGTGGCGGACGTTCTGGGAGGTCACCCTCCCGGCGATCTGGCCGGTGCTCACCGTCACCACGATGCTGCTCACCATCCACAACTTCAACAGCTTCACGATCCCGTGGATCATGACCGGGGGTGGCCCCCTCCACCGCTCCGAGATCATCACCAACTATATCTACAATCAGGCGTTCACCCAACTCAACTTCGGGCTCGCGGCTGCGACGTCGTGTGTCACGTTCGCATTGCTGATGATGTTTGCGGTTGCGTACGTCCGCGCGCTGAGCCGCGGCGAGGGAGCGCGATGACGGCGGTGCGGCACCTCGGGTCCACGGCGCGACGGATCCCGAATACGGCGGCGCTCGTCCTCCTGGTGGCGTTCTCCCTGCTCCCGTTCGCGTGGATGCTGACGGCGTCGCTCGAGCCGCCCTCGGCCCTCTACACCGAGAAGCCGCACCTGTTCCCGCGCCAGGTCACGCTCGCCAACTATTCCAACCTGCTCCACCCGCTGCAACAGGGGGTCTACTTTCCCCGCTACTTCCGCAACAGCCTGATCGTATCGCTCTCGACGGTTGCGCTCGCGCTCCTCGTGGCGACGCCGGCCGCCTACGCGTTCTCGCGGTTTCGGTTCCGCGGGAGGGGCGTCCTGATGCACACGATCTTGATCCAGAGCGTCTTCCCGCTCGTCAACTTTCTCGTGCCGCTCTTCATCCTCATGGGTCTGCTGGGGCTCCGGGATACGTACGGTTCGCTCATCATCGGGTACCTGACCTTCAGCCTTCCATTAAATATCTGGCTGCTGCGGGGATTCTTCGACGGGATTCCGTCCGAGATGGAGGTCGCGGCGCGCCTGGACGGGGCGGGCGTGGTGCGCGCCTTCTTTGAAGTGGCGCTCCCGTCGGCGCTCCCCGGCCTCGTCGCGACGGCGATCTACACGTTCATTCTGGCTTGGGACGAGTATCTGTATGCGCTGGCGATGATCTCGTCCTCTGAGATGCGCACGCTGCCGCTCGGGCTGTTCGCCTACTTCTCCGAAGGGGTGCCGGACTGGGGCGGACTGACGGCGACGGCCATCGGCATGAGCATTCCCGTGGTCATCGTGTTCCTGGTCCTGCAGCGCTACTTTGTCTCGGCCCTGACCAAGGGCGCGCTGAAGTACTGACGAGGAGCGGAGACATGGCGGAGCTGCGCCTTGAGCGTGTGAGCAAGCGGTACCCGGGCCGGCGTGAGGTGGTCGCGCTCGAGCCGGTGGATCTCGCGATCCGCGACGGCGAGTTCATGACGATCCTTGGACCCAGCGGCTGCGGCAAAACGACGCTTCTCAACATCATTGCGGGGTTGATCCCCCCGACGTCGGGCAGCGTGTGGCTTGGGGACCGGGAGATCACGGTGCTCGATCCCAAGGACCGCGACATGGCCATGGTATTTCAAAACTACGCGCTGTATCCGTCGAAGACCGCGCGCGGCAACCTGGAGTTCCCGCTCCGAATGCGCGGTGTGCCGCGGGACGCGCGCGCGCGGCTCGTGGAGGAAACGGCCGCCGTCCTTGGGCTGGGGGAACTCCTCGACCGGTTTCCGCGGCAGCTCTCCGGGGGACAGCAGCAGCGCGTGGCGCTCGGCCGAGCCCTCATCCGCCGGCCGCGGGTGTTCTTGATGGACGAGCCGCTCTCCAATCTCGACGCCAAGCTCCGCATGCAGATGCGGAGCGAGATCAAACGGCTCCACCGCCAGTTTCCGATCACGACCGTATACGTCACCCACGACCAAGCCGAGGCGATGGCGCTGTCCGATCGAGTGGCCGTGATGAACCACGGCGTCGTCGTCCAGGTCGGAACTCCCGCAGAGGTCTACCACCGCCCGGCGGACGTCTTCGTGGCGGGCTTCGTCGGAACGGTGGCGATGAATCTCCTTCGCGTCAGCCTCCGGGCCCGCGATTCCGTGGTCGAATGTGTGTTGCCCAACGGGTCGCTGGTCGCGAGCCTCCCCGGCCGCGATGGCCGGGCCGGCTCCAGCGAGGCGACCCTCGGCGTTCGCCCCCAGCACGTGCGCTGGGCGCCCCCCAGAGGGGACAACGGCGGCGCGTGGCTCGATGGCGTCGTGGAAGAGACCGATGTCGTCGGCGACGACACCTACCTGCACGTCCGGATTGCGGGGGGCCCGGGGGTGACGCTCTTGGACCGCACAGGAGAAGGCGCCGTCCCGGGGCAGCGCATCGCGGTTGCCTTCGAGCGAAGCGCGGTCCACCTCTTCGATGGAGAGACTGGGCGCGCGATCCCCGGGGCTTCCGCCGAGGCCGGCCGCGCCTGACGCCGACGGTGAGGTGGGGCCGCGACTACCAGTCATGCACCGAGCCGTCCAGCCGCCGCGTGGTCGGGAGATACGCGCGCCGGTACGGATACTTCGCCGCGGCGGCCTCGTTCACGTCGGTGCCGAGGCCCGGGGCGTCGGCGACGGTGAGGTAGCCGTTCTCGAAGGTCGGGCCACCCGGGATCACCTCGCGCACAGGTTCGTTGAAGAAGACCATCTCCTGCACCCCGAAATTGGGCACCGACAGGTCGAGATGGACGTTCGCCGCGTGCAGGATGGGGCCGATGTCGCCGGGGCCGTGCCAGGCGGTCTTCACACTATACGCCTCGGCGATCGCGGCGATCTTCCGGCCCTCGGTGATCCCTCCAACGTGCCCGAGATCGCACCGGATGTAGTCGATGAGCTGTCCGGCGATCACCGGAAGCGCCTCCCATTTGCTGAAGTACAGCTCGCCCATGGCGAGCGGGACGGTGGTGTGCTGCCGGATCACCCGGAAAGAGTCCTGATGCTCCGGCCGCAGTGGATCCTCGAGGAAGAAGAGATGGTACGGTTCCAGGTCCCTGGCGAGGCCCGCCGCTTCGATGGGGGTGAGACGTTCGTGGACGTCGTGGATCAGCTCGAGATCTTCGGGAAGCCGGCTTCTGAGATGCTCGAACAGGGGGGGGATCGCGCGCCGGTACGGGGCCGGTTCCCAGATCTCTTCGCGGGGCAGCGACTGTTCAGTCGGCCCGGCTGCACCGACTCCATACGTGCCCCGGAGCCCGGGGCCGCGCACGTCGACCTGTACGCGGATCACCTTGAACCCGCGGTCCGCGAGCTGGCGGACCCGGTCCAGAACCGCCTCCGGATCGCTCCCGCTGGCGTGCGCGTACGCGAGCGCGCCGTGCCGGCACTTCCCACCAAGCAACGAGTACACCGGAAGGCCGGCCCGCTTCCCCTTGATGTCCCACAACGCGAGGTCCACGCCAGCGACCGCGGTCATTTGAATCGGGCCGCCGCGCCAGTACGAGCCTCGAGAGAGGTACTGAAACGCGTCCTCGATTCGGTCGGGGTCCCGGCCGATGAGCAGCGGGGCGATGTGCTGCTCCAGCAACGCGGCAACGGCCAGCTCGCGGCCATTCAGCGTCGCGTCTCCCCACCCGTGGAGGCCGTCGTCGGTCTCCACCTTGACCAAGACGTAGTTGCGGCCCGGGCATGTCACAATGACCTTGACGGCGGTGATCCGCATGGAAGGCCTCCGACGCTCACTCGTGAGATTCTCCGGCGCGTATCGTTCTCTAGCTGCGGCGCCGGCCCCTCGCGATGTCGATGTTGGCGCGTGGTTGTTCGTCTGGGTGCGTGCCGGAGTGATCAGGACAAGGAGGGTTGCACTGAGATGGCGCTCATCGGGGAACCGGCCACAGCACGAGCGCATTCGCCACCTGCCGCCCAGGCTGCACTAAATACCTCCCGTTGCAGACCAAGCCGCTGGACGCGTTATCGTCGAGGTTCATGGCCTCCACCGCTCCAAGCCCCTTCATGACAACCGCCGCCTCGGTCACCGTGGCGTGATCGATGACGGCCAGAATGACCTCGTTGGCTCCGCTCAATCCCACGGCCGAACGCCTTCCCCGCAAGGACAGGATCTTTGGGTCACGGAAGCCCTCAGCGATTGGACTGACGCTGACCGCCCCTCGTTGGAGGAGGCGGGGACCCGCTCCGAGGCTGAACCGAGACCTAAAGGTGACGCCGTCCTGAACAGCGCGATACTCTATGCGCTGTCCCACGGCGAACTTCCATCCCAGCACCTCCGCTTCTTTGCGTTGCATGCCGATCACGAAGCCGTCGCCTGGGATGGCAACGTCCTCCCCCCGGCTGATCCTGGTCACCCTGCCACCACGCGCGACGACCGCGAGGTCGGCGCGAAACCCCAGCGTCGCGCCCCGTTCAGGAGTGTAAATGTACACGCTGCTGCCGCCGGGTGATGGTGTCTGATTCAAGTTGTATGCGTACCAATTGTAAGGGTAGGCTTCGCTGCCGTTGAGCCCGCCTCGAATCTCTAGGCGGTCCCGCACGATCTGCACGTTCCCGTCGGCGAGGACGTCCAGCCGGGTTCCGACCCAGCCCAAGTGCAGGAGTTTTCCGTTGATCACCACGGTGCCGTAGGGCTCACCGGTCTCCCCGGCGTAGGCCGCGAAGAAGCTGCCATTAATCGCGCACTGCGCTGCCGCCATTCGAGCGATGTCCATAAGGAAGGCGTTCGCACCGACGCGGCTGCCGGCCAGGGCGACTCCCAGCCGGTAGCGAGAGAGCGGGAATCTGGCCACAGTCACAGGCTGACCCGGTTCGGCTGTCGCCCAGGCTCCAATGGGCCAGATCAGAAGTGCCGCTAGGATCGTGATCAGCAGTCGCGTTATCGGCATCGGCCGCATCTCCTCGCACACATTTCCTCTGATGTAATGCCCCACGGAGGGCGCGCCCAGGCTTCCCGCGCGAGCAGGTTGCAATTGTGAAGGGACAGGAAATCGGGCCGCAGAATCGGGAGGCCGCGTTTCTCAACGTACACCGATCGGAAGGGAGCCGAGCGATGGAGGTCTTCGAGGCCGCGCGTACCGTGCTGGCCGTACGCACCTATTAGGAGAAACCTGTGCCGCCAAACGTCGTCCGCCGGATCGTTGAGGCCGGACGGCTGACGGGGAGCAGCATGAACGGTCAGCCCTGGCAGTTCATTGTCGTGGAGGATCCCGATACCCTACGCCGGTTGGGCCGATTGGCGCGGTCGGGGCCGTATGTCGGCGGGGCAGCCCTGGCGGTGGTCGTGGCGATCGAGAAGACGAGATTCGCGGTCTCCGATGCGAGCCGCGCGATCCAATCGATGATCTTGACGGCGTGGGCGGACGGGGTCGGCTCGAACTGGGTGGGGTTCCTGGGAATGTCGGAGGTCAAATCGCTCTTGGCCATTCCGGAGGACCTGGACGCGCTGGCTATTCTCCCGTTTGGCTATCCGGCGAAGGCCCACGGCCGGGGCAAGAAGCAGCGCAAGGCGCTTGCCGAGGTCGCCCACCGCGGACGCTTTGGGCGGCCATTCGACTGATGCGGCGTTTTGCAGGGACCCTACCGCGCGCCTACGAAGTTTTGGCACACGATGCAGCCTGCGGGATGTCCGCACGAATCACGCCGTCGGACGCCAACGCCCGCATGGAGGTGAAGAGAGATGTCTAACCTTGGACGGCGTGAATTCCTGCGCATCGCCGGGGTGGCCGCCGCCGGCGCCGCTGCGGTT
>DASSXJ010000046.1 GCA_035703895.1 bacterium
TTGGCGTGGGGCTCGATAAACGAACTTGGCGCGGTGAGATACCCCGACGGGTTCCACATGTCAGCGTATTGGGCCGTTAAGCGCAGCATGCGTGGGCCGGAACCGGCCACCAGTACCGGCGGACCACCGACCCGTGGCCCGCGAGGGGTAATCTCGCAATCACGGACTTGGTAATACTTGCCCTCGAAATCGACGTGTCCGGTCTTGAGGAGGGGCGCGATGATCTGCAACGCTTCCTCCAACCGCCCCACGCGATGGTCAAAGGGTATCCCGAAGGCACGGAATTCGGGTTCATTCCAGCCAGCACCGACTCCCAGGATGAATCGCCCATGACTGACTTCGTCCAGCGTGTCGGCCATCTTGGCCAGAAGAGCGGGATTCCTGAACTGATTGCACAGGACGAGCGTGCCCACTTCGACGCGCTGGGTGGCTTCGGTCAGTGCGGAGAGCATCGTCCAGCACTCCCAGATCCCCCGCGTCGGTTGTCCCGGAGAACGGTAGAGGAGATGATCATAGAGCCAAATGGAATCGAATCCCGCATCTTCCGCTTGGCGCGCCATCTCGCGGATTTCAGGATAGCGCGGCGCGCGCCCGAGCTCTGGCCGAAGGGCTAGCAGCACAACAAACCCGATCTTCACAGTGCCCCCAGCTCTATTGGGTTGCGTGTGCGCAAACGCGTGATTACGATGTACGCGGCCATGCTGTTCTCTTGGTTTGGATACCGCTACTTGGCAGTCGCGATCAGCACCCGAAACTCGTTCTCCATACGGTATCCGCCGTCTGCCTGCTTGAACGGTGCGAGCGCGGTGACGACCGCCTCCCTCACGCGTGGCTCACCTGATGTCTGAATGGCTTTGACGGCCGGGCCGGCCGACAGCATCCCGCGCAAGGCCGTCCCCTGGTCTGGGTACTCGTAAGGGCAGGCGACATCCAGGACCTCTTGCGGCGTCAGGTTGGCCTTGGCGACCAGGGCCTCGAGTGCACCCTCCGCCGAGAGGGCGAATGGCCCAGGGGCCCCGGGAGGCGGAGGCGGCAGGAGTGACCGCAGGGCCTCCAGGTACCGGGCAGTCTCGCAGCGCTCCGGCTTCCCCCACGTGGTAATGACGATCAGTGCGCCAGGACGCCCGACCCGCCGCGCCTCGCTGAGGGCGTTCGTCGGGGTCGCGGCGAACTGAAATGAGTTGAACCCGGTCACGACATCGAACGCCCTGTCATCGTAGGGCAGCGCCTCCATCTCCCCGACACGGAAGTCGCCCTGCGGGAGACGCTGCGTTGCGATCGCGATCAGCGCCGGTGCGGCGTCGATACCGGTGATCGACGCCCCGCGTGCGGCCGCCAGCCCGCAGAACACGCCGGAACCGCACCCGACGTCGAGCAGCCGGGTACTCGCGCCAACCCGAACCCTGGTGAGCACCGCCTCATACATCGGTCGGTGGACGTGCTCCTGCACATCGGCCCAATCCCGCGCCCGTGCTCCCCACAGTTGCCCCTGCACGGCCGCTGATCCCGCCGGCCGGTCCATTAATGCTGTCCCCGGGCAGCGGCACCGGTGCGCGCTTCGAGGGCTCTCACGAATGCGTCCGCGCCGGACACCCACCCAAAGAGCGTTTGGATGACCAAGAGGGATGCGTCGTGGTTACTCGTCGGCAAGTTGTGCCCGATCGGCTCGCCGGTACAGTCCGCCAGCAGCACACACGAATAGTCCCTGAACGTTGCGTCCCTGATGGTCGACTCGACGCATACGCATGTAGACAACCCGGTGACGATGAGGTATTTCGCTCCGAGCCGCTTTAGGATGCCGTCCAAGTCGGTTTGGTAGAAGCCGCTGAATCGAGTCTTGTAGAGCGTAATGTCTTCGGCGTGCGGAGCTAGGTCGCTGAGAACGTCTGTGTTCCATGTGTCTCGCACCAGGATCCGGCTCTCCGTGCCGTCCGGGGCACGGACGGCCTCTCCGATGCGCAGGGGCAAGTGTTTGAGCCGGTTCGGAGAATCGGGAGGGCCGGCATCCGAAAGGTCGGGACGATAGCCCATCTTGAGATAGATGATCTTGATACCCGCATCGCGGGCCGCCGCGAGGACCTTCTTCGTGGACCCGACGGCGCTCGGGACCATTGATATGTCAATCCCGGCCAGGTCGAACATCCCACCCTTGGAGGCAAAGTCATTTTGCATGTCGACGACAATCACAACCGTCTTGGAGGTGTCGATGCTGATCGGCTCAGGCTTCGCCTCGATGACTGCGACGCGACCGCTTGCGACTCGGGAGTGCGGCTCTCCGGGCATACCCACAGCCCTCCTCAAGGAATTCGCTAGGGTTCGTCGCCGAACCGCTTGATGTCCTCCGGGCCCGTCTTGGTCGCGACCTTCCCTTTGCCCTGGACCGCCTCCCGGATCTGCTCGACGACGTCCGGGTTCGCCAGCGTCGTGACATCCCCGGTGTCCATCGTGTTCGAGATCGCTGCAAGCACCCGCCGCATGATTTTTCCGGAACGGGTCTTGGGCATGTCCGGCACGATGCGGACCTCCTTCGGTCGTGCGATCTTTCCGATCGTGGTCTCAATGCTGTGGACGACCTTCTCCTGGACGGCTTTGCTGGGCTCGACCCCCGGTTTGAGCGAGATGTAGACCTCGGGGACGCGGCCCTTGAGGTCGTCGACCACGGGGACGACCGCGGCCTCGGCGACCTCCGGAACGGTGAGAGCGGCCGATTCCAGTTCCTTGGTGCCAAGGCGGTGGCCGGCCACGTTGATGACATCATCGACCCGGCCGAGGATCCGGTAGTAGCCATCGGCCGCCTGCATCGCGCCGTCTCCCGCGAAGTACGGCCAGTCGCGCCAGGCCTTGCTCTGCGGGTTCTTGTTGTACTTCGCGTAATACGTCTTGACGTAGCGGTCGGGGTCCCCCCAGATCGTCTGCATGATGCCGGGCCAGGGGTTGCGGATGCAGATGTTGCCGGCCTTGTTGGAGCCCGCGGGGATCTCGTGGCCCCGCTCGTCATAGATCACGGGGTGGATCCCCGGCATGCCGGGCCCGGCGCTCCCGGGCTTCATCGGGTCCAGCGCCGGTTTCGTGCTGCACAGGAACCCCCCGTTTTCGGTTTGCCACCACGTATCGACGATGACGGCCTCGCCTTTGCCCACCACCGCGTGGTACCATTTCCATACCTCGGGCTCGATCGGCTCCCCCACGGTCGTCATGTGCTTGAAGGAGTAGGCGTGCTTCTTGGGCTCCTCCGGCCCGGCCTTACGGAGCATGCGGATCGTCGTCGGCGAGGTGTGGAAGATGTTCACGCCGAGCCGCTCGGCGATCCGCCAGGGGCGCCCGGCATCCGGATAGGTGGGCACTCCCTCGTAGAGCACGCTCGTGGCAGCTAGCGCCAGGGGACCGTAGACGATGTAGGAGTGCCCCGTGATCCATCCGATGTCGGCAAAGCACCAGTAGACGTCCGTCGGATGAATATCCTGGATGTACTTCGACGTCCCGGCGACGTAGGCGAGATAGCCCCCGGTCCGATGCTGGCACCCCTTGGGCCGTCCGGTGGTTCCGCTCGTGTACATGAGGAAGAGCGGCGCTTCGGCGTCCATCGACACAGGCGCGACCGTTCTGCCGGCATACTCCTTGAGGACGTCGTTCATGAGGAAGTCCCGCCCTTTGACCATGGGGGTCGAGGTGGCCGACTTGTCCCTCAATCGCTTCCACACCAGCACCTTCTCAACACGCTGGCCTTCCTTCGCCGCCGTCGCGACGGCGATGTCCGCATTAGACTTGTGGTCCAGCAGTTTGCCGTTCCGATAGTATCCGTCCATCGTGATGAGGACCCGGCTCTGGGAGTCCGCGATCCGGATGCCGCACGCTTCGCCGCTGAACCCGCCGAACACCACCGAGTGGATGACGCCCAGCCGGGCGCAGGCCAGCATGGTGATCGGGAGCTCGGGCGTCATCGGCAGGTGTAGCGTGACGCGGTCGCCGGCTTTCAACCCGGCGAAGTCCCGGAGCAGCGCGGCCACTTCGTTGACCCGGACGTACAGTTCCTGGTACGTCAACGCCACGTGCGGCTCATCCTCCGGCTCGGGGACGAAGATGAGCGCGGCCTTGTTCTTGTACTTCTTGAGGTGCCGGTCCACGCAGTTGTAGGACACGTTGAGCTTGCCGCCGACAAACCATTTCCAAAATGGTGCGTTGCTCGCATCCAGCGTCGTGTGCCAGTATTGGTCCCAGGTGAGGAGGTCGGCATACTCTCGGAAGCAGTCGGGAAACCGGTCGAGGCTGAACCGCTGGGTGATCGCCGGGTCCTTCAGGTTGGCCTGGCCGATGAACTTGGCCGGCGGGTAGTAATACTCTTCCTCTTTCCAGTGAACGGCGATCTCGGCCTCGGTGACCTCGGTGGCGGTCTGTGTCTCTCGGACGCGAGCCATGGAGCGATCCTCCTTCAGAAAGGGTATCCGCGGCGCCCCGATTGCGCGCCTGCGATGTCTGTTCTCACCTGTCTCGACTCCCTCCTGCGAGCCGCCCTGAACCATGGCGGCCTGCTGACGCACCTTCCGCTTCGGTCGTACTGGAGGATCCCACAGTTTCTGGGCTTCACCGCTCAACTCCGGCGCCAACTGAGCGGCTCCAACCGTGTTAACGGGGAGCGGACTTTCGACCCGTTCCCTGCGGAGAGTCAATCCTTGGAGTATCTACTTACTCTTCACCACCTCCCCTTTTAGAGTTCTTGTCCATGAATTCTTCGATCCGCACGCACGCTGAAGCGACGGCGTCTTGTCCCTGCATACGACCGACGATCCGCGCAGCCTCTTCCTGATAGCATGCTGTTCCCAACACTTTGCGGATGGCCGCGGAGAGTCGAGCCTCAGTTAGGTCCTGTCTCGGAATCACTTCGGCGATCCCCAAAGCAGCGGCACGGGCCGCTACGCCGGGCTGATCCCGGCCCCAGGGCACGAGGACCATGGCCACGCCGTAGGACAGCGCTTTGGTCACGATGCCATGCCCCGCGTGGCTGATGAGCAGGCAGCTTCGTTTAAGCACCTCGGAATGAGGCACGAACAGTTCAATCCGCGCATTCGGAGGGACGGCACCAAGCTCCTCGCGTGGATGGCGTTCAGAAAGGGTCAGCAGCGTGCGGACCCGGAACTCCGCCAAGGTCCGAAGCGCCGTGCGCGCCAAAGTCATTTCCCCTTCCTGAGGCGACATGCTCAAGGTGACCAGGACCCACCGAGGCCCGGGGACATCCAGGTACGCCGGCGCGTCGCTGGACCGTTCCCACGCCAAGGACCCCACGTAATAGTGATGCGCGGGCAAGCCAGGCGGAGGTGGGTCAAAGATCGGATCTGTTCCATGGAGGACCAGACTGGCCTCGCGGACGGCCGGCATCGATTCCTCACGAAAGACCCGCGACATTCCGATGAAGTCTGCCTCGGGCGGGCGTCGACTGCCGGGACCGAAGTAATATCCCGGATTGATGAAACAATACGGAATACCGCATTCAGTCTTGGTGAGTCTGGCCAGCTCAACGGTGAAGAGTTCGCTCACGATTGCC
>DASSXJ010000047.1 GCA_035703895.1 bacterium
CGTCCGGAACGCCGCCCTGCGCGAACGAGGTGATCAGATGATGCGGTCGCGGTTCGGACCGCTCGTCCCCGCTCCATGATCAGGCTGCGCTAGGTAATCCGGCACGCCGCTCATTCTACTGTCCCGCCGGACAGGCCGCCAACGCTAACAGCCCGTATGCCGCTGTGCCCCCGCGTCCACGAACGCGCACACTGGACGCCGAGATCGGAAGAGGGAGGAAAGACTCTTATATCAAAACATTCGCCTAAGAACTGCTGGCAAAGGTATTCACGTGCGCCGCACCGGGATGCAAGTTCAGGATACGCAGCAGCGTCGATGACGAAGCGCGCGTCCAAGCGGCACCGGAAGCGGTGAGGGGGCGGGGGGGCGCGCGTGAAGGCCTCGGAGCGCATCGACCAGCACATCGCGGGGATCCCGGACTGGCGCGGCAAGGTGCTGGCCACCATCCGGAGGATCATGCTCGGGTCCGACCCCGGGGTCACCGAGGACTGGAAGTGGATGGGGACGCCCGTCTGGTACTGCGACGGGATGGTCGCGCTCGCGAACCCCCACAGGGGGAAGGTGAAGTGGACCTTCGTCCAAGGGGCGAACTTCCCGGACGCGGCCCACCTCTTCAACGCGGGGCTGGAAGGGAACGCCTGGCGCGCGATCGACATCTTCGAGAAGGACTGGCTCGACGAGGCGGCGCTCCGGCGGCTCGTCCGGACCGCTATCGCCTACAACCGTTCCAAGTTGAAGGGCAAGGAAGCCCCCGGACCGGCCAAGAAGCCGTCCCGTCCCTCGGCGCGAGGGAAGAAGGGGCCCTGAGGGACCCGTCCGCCGCGACGGTCTAGTGCCGCAATGGAGAGGGACCCGCAGATCGCTTGACCCGCTGTTGAGGGGCTTCGTATACTGAAATTGCCCCAACGACAACTGCGCGCCTCGCGCGCATCTCACAGGAGGAATGGCGCATGGAGCTCACGGGTAAGCGGGTCGCGGTCCTCGCCGAGGATCATTACGAGAACTTGGAACTCTGGTATCCGGTGCTGCGGCTGCGGGAGGCCGGCGCTCAAGTGACGATCGTCGGCCCACAGGCGGGGGAATCGTACAAGAGCAAGGAAGGCTATCCGGCGAAGGCGGATATCTCGATGGAGGACGCCCGGGCGTCCGAGTTCGACGCCGTGGTCATCCCGGGCGGATTCGCTCCGGATCGGATGCGGCGCCACCAGGCGATGCTCCGGCTGGTGCGGGAGGCGTTCCAAGCGGGTAAGGTCGTGGCCTCGATCTGCCACGCGGCCTGGGTACCGATTTCCGCCGGGATCGTTAAGGGCAAGACGATGACCTGCGTCAGCGCCGTCAAGGACGACGTCATCAACGCCGGCGCCAACTACGTCGACAAGGAAGTGGTGGTTGACGGCAACCTGATCTCGTCGCGGACGCCCCCCGATCTCCCTGCGTTCTGCCGGGAGATCGTCAAGGCATTGAGCGTCGCGAAGGTGGGTGCAAGGACGTAGCGTTGGGACTCGATCGAGACGCGGGGTCCGGCCTGACCCTGCCGGACCCCACGCGATGATTCTCCAGGGGTTCCCCGTCGGTCCGATCGGCGCGAACTGCTATATCGTTGGGGACGAAGCCACCCGAGAAGTGTTTGTTGTCGATCCGGGAGACGAGGCGGACCGGATTCTCGCGACGCTCACGCGGCTAGGGGTCCGTGCCAAGGCGATCGTCAACACGCACGGCCACTTCGACCATATTCAGGCGGTCGATGTCGTTCGGCGTGAGACGGGTGCCCCGTTTTGGATCCACGAAGCTGAGCGCGAGACGCTGGAGCAGGGGCCGGCTCGGGCTAAAATGATCTTTGGGCTCGACCTCCCGCCCTCGCCCGTCCCCGACCGGTGGCTGACCGAGGGCGACCGGATCGCCGTTGGGGGTGTGACCCTCACCGTCCATCACACGCCGGGCCACAGCCAGGGTGGGGTGTGCCTGGTGGGGGACGGGATTGCGTTCGTCGGCGACACGCTGTTCGCCGGCAGCATCGGCCGGACGGATCTCCCCGGCGGCGACCTGGACACCTTGCTGGCCTCGATTGCCCGCGTCTTACTGCCCCTCCCCGATGAGACCACTTGCTACCCGGGCCACGGGCCCGAGACGACGATCGGCGACGAGAAGCGCACGAATCCCTTTCTCGCCCCCCTCATGTCCCGGCGGCAGGGCGAGGATCGTTCCTAAGAAGTATTTGAGGATCGCTCGCGCGAGGATGCGGAGCCGGTGGACCGTGTCCGTGTGCGCGTTTGCGATTGGGTGCCTCGCCGCCTGCGCATCCTGGGTCGCGGCGGGCCCGGCGGAGGTGGTGCACATGACCACGGTGGCGTATTACGAAGGAAAGGGTGCCGATCCGGTCAACCACCGTCTCGATCTCTTCAGGCCCGACGGCCACGCCGGTACCCCCGTCCTCTTGTTCTTTCATGGAGGCGTCTGGCAACGAGGGGACAAGCGCGAGTACGGAAATATCGGGGAGGCGTTTGCCAGGCGGGGGATCCTCACCGCGATCGTCAACTACCGCCTCACGCCTTCCGTCCGCCACCCGGGCCACGTCCAGGATGCCGCGCGGGCCGTCGCGTGGGCGATGCACCACGCCGGGGAGTACGGGGGGCGAGCGGATCGGATCTTCCTGAGCGGGCATTCGGCCGGGGGCCACCTCGTGACGCTCCTTCTGTTCGACCCTCAATACCTGCGGGCCGAGGCCGTGGACCCCGAGCGCCTCGCGGGCGTGATTGCCCTCTCCGGCGTCTTTGACTTGACCATGCCGATCGACGACACCTCCGAGGGGGGATTCGCGCAGTTCATCTATCCGCCGTTTGGCCGCGCTCCCAAGGCGCTCGAGGCGGCCTCGCCGATCCGGCACCTGCACCCGACCCGCGTGCCGCTGTTGATCGTGGTGGCGGGAGAGGATTACCGGGACATGCGCGCGCAGTCGAAGGGGTTCGCCGACGCGGTCGGGCGCGTCGGGATCGCGGCGCGGTTCGAGACGGTTTCAGGCCGCGGGCACTTTCAGCTTGTGCAGGCGATTGGGACCGCAGGGGATCCCACCACCGACCTCGTGACACGCTTCGTCTCCACGCCGGCCGCACCGTAGCGCGATCGCGCCGGCGCCGCACGCCCGTCTGTCGGCGGCCGTCCGCAGAGTTCTCGCGATCTTCCCGCATTCTTCCACCGATGTGGCATCGGAGAACGCCTACTCATCCGAACAGGAGGGCATCCATCGTTCGAATGACGTTTTGAATCCACTCTTAGAACCAAGGGGATAGTCGCCAACAAATGAACTCTCGGATGAGAACAAGACGTTCGGGGGTGCAATCGGCACGCAGCTCGGTTGGCGACATGGGGGCGCTGAAATGAGGAGACGCATGTGGGCTTCTGAGGACGGGTTCAACCTGATCGAGATCATCGTCGCGCTGGCGGTGGTCGCCGCGGCGATCGCGATCGCGTTCCCGATGTTCAACTCCGCTCCCCAGAACCTGGCCGCCGATCTTCAGGATTTCTCGCTCAATCTCCAGGTTGCGCGGGAGTTTGCCGTGAGCCGCACGATCCACTACCACGTGGCGGTGGCCGCCGGCGGGCCGCCCTACCAGTATTCTATCGAGAGCTGCGACACCACGGTCTCGAACTGCACGTTGCCTGCTTCGTGGGCCACGCAGCGGACCATCACGCTGCGGCCCAACGTGTCGTTCTCGACCCTCCCCACACCCGCCAGCGCGGAGTTCGACACCCGCGGGCTCCTGGTGATACAGACGGGACAGGCCGATCCGGTGACATTCGCGCTTCGAGATACCGCGCGCGGGTGGACCAAGCAGGTCACCGTCAACGGGTCGGGGATGGTGGATCGTCCGTGAAGATCCACCGGCGGTCCGAAGCGGGGTTCACGGCGCTCGAGGTGCTGGTCGCCGCGGTCCTCCTCGCCATCGGATTGGTGGTCTCCGCCCAGCTCATGGTGGTGGCGATGAGCCAGGGTCACCTCGCCAAGCAAGGGAGCGACGCGAGCACGCTGGCGGCACAGACGATCGAACAGTACCGCGACGCGAACTACGCCGGCATCACGGGGGGCACGTTCTACACGTATCCCACCGTGGGCTCCGACGCCTATACGGTCAGGGCGGACGTGGTGAGGAACGATCCCCAGACGAACATGACGCGGGTGAAGGTCACGGTCACTTGGAACAGCGGGGTTCAAAGTTATGTCAGCGAGACGATCCTCAGCAACCTTCAGTAAGACATACGCACGCGGGTTTACGCTGCCCGAAGTGCTGATCTGCGCGGCGATCGCCGGTATCGTCACACTGGCGGCAAGCTCCGGGTACGTGTTCATGACGAAGAGCTGGGTTCAGCAGCAGGCGCGGCTGCAGACGCAGCAGCAGCTGCGGTCCGCAGTGGCGGCCGTGACGCGCGAGGCGCGCGTCGCCGGGGCCTGCATGCTCGACAATCCGCCCGCGGACGTCCAGCCGATGAGCGGCATCGACAACGGGACGACGGATTCGATCACGATCCGGGCGAATCCGCACTGCGCTAAGGGCGCGATCGCGGGCCCCCCCTGCATGAGCTGCACGTCGTTCATGGTGAATCCCGCGACCAACTTTGCCGGCCTCGGCGGGACCTGGGGCTATCTCTATGTCAATGCTGGCCAGCATCAGTACTTCAAGATCCTGAGCGTCGTTGGGAGCACCATCAACGTGGACCCCACCACCCCCATTACGGGCACGTACCCGGTCGACACGACAGCAGTGTACGCCGTGGAAGCACGGACGTTTGCCATCAGCAGCACCTGTCCCACCTGCGGCGGCGTTCCCAGCCTGACGCTCACCCTCTTGGGCGGGTCGGAAGAGGCGCTGGTCAAGGGCGTTGATCTGTTCGACATCCAATATGTCTTTAACGACGATTACGACCCCACCAACTGCGTCAGTTCCACAGGGGGGGGACGCCCGCTCTGCGTGGTGAATCTGCCGCAATCCGCGACCGATTGGAAGAAGGTGCGCTCGGTCATTTTCGATGTAGGCGCCCGCTCACTGCGAGGGGTCGGGGGCGCGGGTTCGTCCGACGGATTCCTCCATCACAACGAGATCTTCGAGATCTCTCCTAGGAACTTCCAATTCCCGGCGGGACGGCTGTAGAGGGTGATGCGCATGCGTGCGAAGGTTCATGGGCAGCAACACGGGGCGGCGGTGCTCCTCGTTCTCCTGATCATCCTCGTCCTGGTCGCCGTCGGGACATTCGTCATGCTGTCGGTAGACCGCAACTCGGACATGCGGGTGTCGTACCAGAAGAACGTCGCCGGCTTCAACGCGGCCGAGGCCGGGCTCAACGTGGGGGCGGCCCAGGTCCTCACGACCATGCAGGGGTTCAGCCTGCCTACCAACTGCAATCCGCAGACGCTCTCCCTCAATAACCGGACGGTGACCTACCGGCTCAGCGTCCCGGGAAATGCGCCGGGAGACTGCACACCGAATGTCAGCTCGCAGTCCCTGGT
>DASSXJ010000048.1 GCA_035703895.1 bacterium
GGGGGTCTTTGTCAAGCCGCGCGGTTGGTTTGGCGCGCTTTACATGAGACTGATCGGACCCTTCCGCCGCCTACTCGTGTATCCGGCCGGAGTGCGGTTGATAGGCGATGCGTGGGCAGCGCGCTCGCACGAGTGGCCGTCGGGAATGCGCTCATGCCAATGCCGACGAGCCCGACAACATTGACAATTCGCTGAGCGAGTGGAGATGCGTGGCGGCCCAAGTCCGCGCCGTCTGTGGAGCCAGTCTACAATGCGTTCGAGCGGGGTAGCTAAGTAACACAGTATGGCCATGAATACGAACCGACTGCCCCCATTACGGGTATTTCAGTGGGGAGTCATGCTGCTGTTAGCGTTCATGCCGATTGCCGCTGTGAGAGCGTACGTCGCCCACGATGACACCTGGCTCTTATGGGGCCGCAATGCGGTTATCGCCTGGACGGTTGGATGGGTTGTGCTGACGTGGGCTCAGGCCTTCCTAGAGGGGCGACGACACAGCGGCTCCCGAGAGGGTGTCCGGAGGTTGGGGCCGGACATTGGCTGGCGTATCCCCGCCGCTTTGGCACTCGTTCTTGCTTTGGAGTTTCGTGTTCAATATC
Organism: bacterium; assembly: GCA_035703895.1. Taxonomy (NCBI): domain Bacteria; species bacterium. The sequence continues at coordinate 597 of DASSXJ010000048.1, forward strand.
TGCGGACCTCCCCATGGGACACCCCGTTCACGGCATTGGTCATTGGAGCCTTGGTGGCTCTGTTGGGCTATTCCCTCATCAAGGATTCCTTTGACTTGCGTCGAGAGATTGCGATCGGCATCATCCAGACGATGCTTGTTCTCTTGCTGCTCAGTACAGTGGCGTTCTACCTCTACGAAACTGGGGCCTTCCCGGGAGTGAGGAGATAGGATCTACCAGGGAGGCGTAGAACCACGCCCCCGTGGATACTGGAGACGTACATGTCGTCACCGGTGCGTTTGGCTTTACCGGGCACGCCATTACCCGCCGGCTGCTCGATGCAGGCATTCGGGTCCGGACGCTCGTCCGGAATCCCAACCGCCCGAACCCGTTCGGCGACCGGGTCAGCGTCGTTCCGTACCGCTTCGACAACCTCGCCGCGCTGGTGCGGAGCCTGCAAGGCGCGGCCGTCCTCTACAACACGTACTGGGTCCGGTTTGCGCACGGCCGGACGACGTTTGACCAGGCCGTTGCAAACACGAAGATGCTCATCCAGGCCTGTGTGGCGGCGGGTGTTCCCCGCATCGTACACCTCAGCGTCGCGAACGCTTCGGCGGACTCCCGCCTCCCGTACTACCGGGGAAAAGGGGCCGTGGAACAGGCGATTAAGGAGTCCACCCTCTCGTACGCCATCTTGAAGCCGGCGTTGATCTTCGGCTCCGGAGATATCCTCGTGAACAACATCGCCTGGTTCCTGAGACGCGCACCGGTCTTTGCGCTCATGGGCGACGGCGGCTACCGACTGCAGTGCGTCCATGTCGACGATCTGGCCGAGGTCGCCGTTCACGTGGCCGGGCGAAGCGAAAGCGTCGCGATGGACGTCGTGGGGCCCGAGACGTTTACCTTCGACGGCTTCGTGCGTCTCATCGCCGATCGGGTGCGGAGCCACGCCAGGATCGTCCATCTCCCTGCGCCGATTGTCTGGGGCCTGCTCGTCCTCGCCGGAGTCGTGGTCCGCGACGTCGTCCTGACCCACCACGAGATCGCCGCACTGATGTCGAATTTGCTGGTGACCCGCAGCGCCCCCGTGGGCCGGACCCGCTTCGCCGACTGGCTCGATGAGCACGCCCCGGACCTCGGCCGGACGTACGCCTCGGAGTTGGCCCGCCACTATCGCTGATGCTACACTGAAGAATGCCCAAGGCCAGACCGAAGTGCGTGCCCGGAGGATCCGTGTGCTCGTCGATCCCATCATGATGCTCCCAACGGTCACCCCATGAACGCCGAAGGCGCGCGCTCTTCCACGCGACGGCAGGCGTCCGAGGAGGTCGCCGCGCGCATCGAGGAGCTCCGCGACGTGATCCGCCATCATCTCCATCTCTACCATGTGCTCGACGCGCCGGAGATCTCGGATGAGGCCTTCGATGCGCTGATGGAGGAGCTGCGGACGCTCGAGGCGGCGCATCCTGAGCTCGTGACGCCCGACTCCCCGACGCAGCGCGTCGGCGCTCCCCCCGCCGAAGGGTTTCGGCCGGTCGCCCATCCTCAACGGATGCTCAGCCTCGCGAACGCGTTCGACGACGATGATCTCCGGGCGTGGTACAAGCGCGTGGTGGGGGGGCTGGGCAGCCAGACCGTGGAGTTGGTGTGCGAGTTGAAGTTCGATGGGGCGGCCATCTCGCTGGTCTACGAGCACGGCATGTTCACCCAGGGGGCGACGCGGGGAGACGGCGTGCGGGGAGAAGACATCACCCCCAACCTCCGGACCGTGCGGTCGTTGCCTCTGCGCCTGCGGCGCGAGGCTGATCCGCCGGAGTTCGTGGAAGTCCGCGGCGAAGTGTACCTGCCCATCCAGGCGTTGGAAGCCATCAATGAGGAACGGATCCAGGCCGAGCTGGCTCCCTTTGCCAACGCCAGAAACGCGGCGGCCGGCTCGCTTCGCCAGCTCGATCCGGCGATGACCGCGCGCCGGCCGCTGGACCTGTTCGTCTACCAGTTGGGCGTAGTGCGGGGGCGGCGTTTTGCGACCCACTGGGAGAGCCTCGAGTGGGCCCGCGACGCCGGCCTGCCGGTGAATCCGCAGGCGCGCCGCTGCCGGGCACTGGACGATGTCTTCGCGTACATCGCCGACTGGTCGGCGCGCCGGGCGACCCTTCCGTACGGCACCGATGGTGTGGTGGTGAAGGTGGACTCGCTCGATCAGCAGGCGGAGCTCGGCGCGACCAGCCAGGCGCCGCGGTGGGCGATCGCGTACAAGTTCCCGGCCGAACAGGCCGAGACGCGGGTGCTCGACATCACCGTCAACGTGGGGCGGACCGGCGCCCTCACGCCGGTCGTCGCGCTCGAGCCGGTCCGGGTCTCCGGGGTGATCGTGCGGCGGGCCACGCTTCACAACGAGGACGAGATGCGCCGCAAGGACGTGCGGATCGGGGACCACGTGATCGTCCAGCGCGCCGGTGAAGTGATCCCCGAGGTCGTGCGGGTGTTGCCGGAGAAGCGGACCGGGGCGGAGCGCCGGTTCGAGATGCCGACGAAGTGCCCCGTGTGCGGGTCGCCGGTGGAGCGGCGGCCCGGCGAAGCGGTGTGGCGGTGCACCGGCGGCGCCATCTGTCCAGCCCAGGTGCTGGAACGCCTGATCCACTTCGGGTCCCGCGACGCGCTGAACATCGACGGGGTCGGACCGAAGCTGCTCCAACAGATGCTGGATCGCGATCTGATCCGCGACCCCGCGGACCTCTTCACCCTGACCAAGGCCCAGGTCTTGACCCTGGAGCGCATGGCTGACAAGTCGGCCGACAACGTCATCGCCGCGATCGACCGGAGCCGCCATCCTTCTCTCGCCCGATTGATCTATAGCTTCGGTATCCGGCATGTCGGCCTGCACGTCGCCGACGTGCTCGCGCAATACATGCCCGATCTCGACCGGCTCGCCGGCGCCGCGTTCGAGGAGGTGCGGGACATCCCCGGGATCGGCCCGACGATCGCCCAGAGCGTAGTGGAGTTCTTTGCGCAACCGGCGACGAAGACGCTCTTGCAAAAGCTTCGCGCGGCGGGAGTTCACGCGGAGGCGGCGCCGGCCCCCCCGGCAGGGCGCCTCCAGGGGAAGACGTTCGTGTTCACGGGTGCCCTCGGGCGCTTTTCGAGACGGGACGCCGCGGAGCGCGTGACCACCCTCGGCGGGACCGTCTCCGACAGCCTGAGCGCACGCACCACCTACCTCGTGGTGGGGGACGTACCGGGGAGCAAACTCGACCGCGCGCGAAAGCTCGGGGTGACCGTGTTGGATGAGCCCGCCTTCGTGAAACTGCTGGAAGACGCGTGAGGGGGCGACCTCGGGCGATGCGAGCACGGCGGCGGTCCCGGTGGATGTTCGCGCTCGTGGTAGTGGTCCTCGTGGCGGCGGGAATAGTGTGGTGGGCCGCGCGCGAGAGGGCGCGTGATGTGGAGGTGTATTTCGTCCGGTTCGACACCGCGCACCACAAGGGATCGCTCACGGCGGTTCACCGTCCGGCCCCCCGCGGACCGGTGGACACCCGCCTGGCGGGCGCGCTTGGCGATCTCCTCGCCGGACCGGGACCGTCCATGCCTGGGGATGAACCGGGCCTGGTCACCGAGATCCCGGCCGGGACCGCACTCCTCGGCGTGCGCGTGAGCGGAGGCATCGTGACCGTAAACCTCTCCAACACTTACGCCACGGGAGGCGGGAGCACGAGCATGCTCGCGCGGGTCTGGCAGGTGGTCTACACGGCCACGCAGTTTCCCGAAGCCCCGGCCGCACAGATTCTCATCGATGGACGGCGGGTCGAGGCGCTTGGGGGCGAAGGGGTCCTGATCGGCGCGCCGCTGCGGCGTTCGGCTGCGCCCGCGTCGTTCTAAGATTGGGTATCCATCGATGTGATCCGGCGGTGTGAACGATCGACCCGATCGTTCGTTTTGATGGAGGGGCGCCCTTCACGTGGGCAGAATACCCCTGCCGATGGTGAAAGAGGTTCTGGCGGAAGAGATCGAACGGTTTCTCGGGACCGTGGACGGTGTTGCGTCCGCCAGGCTGCTTACGTCTCCGTCTGGCGAGATCGACCAGATTTACGTTACCGCGGATGATCGGACCGAAGGCCGGATTGCCCGGCGCGCCGTCGTCGCGGCGTTGATGACCCAGTATGGGATCCCCCTCGAGTCGTGGCGGGTGCAGGTGGCCCAACTCAAGCGGTTCACCCCCGCCGAGCTCCCAAACTTGAAAATGCTGCGCGTTGAAGAAACGATTTCTGCGACCGAGGCCCAAGTCAAGGTGCAAGTGGTGTGGGAGCGAGCCGGCGAGCAGCGGACCGGAACCGGTCAGGCGCGGGGACCCGCCGGGGCTCAGCACCGCATGCGCACGCTGGCCGCCGCCGCCGTGGACGCCGCTCGGGCGGTCGTCGATCCTCCCCACCGGCGCATCACCGTCCAGCAGGTCTCCCTGACCACCTGTATGGATCGGCCGCTCGTGCTCGTGGGGATCACGGCCGGAGGCCCCCGCGGTCCGGAGGCGTTCGTGGGCGCCGCGTTTCAGCGCGAGGGAACATCTGACGCACCGGTGGCGGCGGCGCTCGATGCCGTGATGAAGTGGCTGCTGCGTGTCGCATTCGACGCACCCGAAGTCGGGATGGAGGAGGACCGCCGCGCGCATCTTGAGGCGATGCGGCACTTCGCGCGCGCGCATCCGCGTGACTCCTCGATCTCACCATCGCCCGTGCTTGCGCCCGTTGCCCCGTCCGACCCGCCGCTGTCGGCGTCCAACCCATCGGCGATCGACGGAGTGAGCCACGCCGACGTGAACCCGGGTGACATCCTTGGAGACCTCCAGGAAATCCGTCCTGAGCAAAAAGGAGGCGCCGCGATGGCGGGACACCACGAGGGCTCACGGGTGGGGGTGGCTTCGATGCGTCCCGGGCGCCAGGCCGTCGAGGAGGAGTTCTTTCAGCCTCTGATCGAAGGACGAACGCCCGTGCACATTCGATGCCGGGACGGGTATGAAGTGCCGCGCGCGGTCCTGCGCGAGATCGGCACCTACACGCTCCTCGTCGAGGTTGACGGGGGGACCGAGTTGGTCTACAAGCACGCGATCATTTCGATCCGGCCCGTCGGGGCTCGTGCCTGATCCGGCGAGCGACCGGCCGAGCGATCTGACCTCCCGCCGGGCCCGCCTCGAAGAGGGCGGGGGACCGGACCGCGTCGCCCGCCAGCACGACGCCGGAAAGCTCACGGCACGCGAGCGTCTGGTCGCACTGCTCGATCCCAACACCTTTGTCGAGCTGGACCGATGGGTGACCCATCGGGCGTCCGCATTCGGCATGGACCGGGTGGAGGCCCCGGCCGACGGCGTGGTGACGGGGTACGGGGCGATCGACTCGCGGTTGGTCTACGTCTTCTCGCAGGATTTCACGGTGCTCGGCGGGTCGCTCGGCGAAGGCCACGCCCAGAAGATCTGCAAGATCATGGACCTCGCGGTGCGGAACGGCGCGCCGGTGATCGGGATGAATGACTCGGGCGGCGCCCGGATCCAGGAGGGGGTCGCCAGCCTCGGGGGATACGCCGAGATCTTCCTGCGAAACACGCTCGCCAGCGGCGTCATCCCCCAAATCTCGGCGATCCTCGGACCCTGCGCGGGCGGCGCGGTGTACTCCCCCGCGATCACAGATTTCACGGTGATGGTCCGAGGGACCAGCTACATGTTCGTCACCGGGCCCCAGGTGGTCAAAGCCGTGACCCACGAGGACGTGACGTTCGAGGACCTGGGCGGGGCGGACGTCCATGCCGGCACCAGCGGGGTGGCGCATTTCATCGCCGAGAGCGACCCCGACGCGCTCCAGTTGATCCGCCGGCTGTTGACGTACCTTCCGCAGAACAATCAGGATGACCCCCCGCGCACGATGTGCACGGACGATCCGCACCGGATGGACCCCCAGCTCGACGCCGTGGTGCCCCAGGATCCCCATCGGCCCTACGACATGCACGAGGTCATTACCCGGATCGTCGACGACCGCGAGTTTCTCGAGGTGCACCACCTCTTCGCTCAGAACCTGCTCGTCGGGTTCGCCCGCCTCGACGGCCAATCCGTCGGCATCGTCGCTCAGCAGCCGATGGTCCTGGCCGGGAGCCTCGACATCAACAGCGCGGTGAAGGGCGCCCGGTTCGTACGGTTTTGCGATGCCTTCAACATCCCGCTCGTGACCTTCGTGGACGTCCCCGGGTTCATGCCGGGAACCGCGCAGGAGCACGGCGGGATCATCAAGCACGGCGCCAAGCTGCTCTATGCCTACTGCGAGGCCACCGTGCCGAAGCTGGCCGTCATCACGCGGAAAGCGTATGGCGGCGCCTACGACGTGATGTCGAGCAAGCACATCCGCGGGGACCTGAACCTCGCCTGGCCCACGGCCGAGATCGCGGTCATGGGTCCGGAGGGGGCGATCGACATCATCTTCCGGCGGGAACTGGCCGATGCCGGGGATCGTGAGGCGACACGGGCGCGACTCGTGGCGGAGTACCGGCAGCAGTTCGCCAATCCCTACATCGCCGCGGGCCGGGGATATCTGGACGACATCATCGAGCCTCGTGAGACCCGCCCCCGGCTCATCTCGGCGCTCAGGATGCTGCGGGGCAAACGCGACCGCAACCCGCCCAAGAAGCACGGGAACATCCCGCTGTAAAGCGCCCGCGGCCATGCCCCCGACGGCGCGGCGTCTCCGGAAGGTCCTCGTCGCAAACCGCGGTGAGATCGCGCTCCGCGTCATGCGGACCTGCCGCGCCCTGGGCGCGAGCGTAGTCGCCATCTACAGCGACGCCGACCAGGGAGCGCTGCACGTCCGCGCGGCGGATGAGGCCGTCCGGGTCGGCGGGGCGGATCCGGCCGACTCCTACTTGAACATCGCATCGATCGTCGACGCCGCCCGCCGCACCGGGGCGGAGGGGGTCCATCCCGGGTACGGCTTCCTGTCTGAGAACCCCGCGTTCGCGGAGGCGTGCGACCAGAGCGGGCTCGTGTTCGTCGGCCCTCCCGCCGCGGCGCTGGCGTTGTGCGGGGACAAGGCGGCGACCCGCCGCCGCGCCGCCGGCGCCGGGGTGCCGGTGCTGAGCGGCACGGACCCCCTCGATGATGAGGGGGCGCTCGCCGCGGCCCCGCGTCTCGGGTTCCCGATCTTCATCAAAGCCGCCGCGGGCGGCGGGGGCAAGGGCATCCACCTGGTGGAGCGGCCCGGTGATCTTCCGGGAGCGCTTCGGTTGGCGCGCGGCGAAGCCCGAGCCGCGTTTGGAGACGATCGCGTGTACCTGGAGCGCCGGCTGGCACGGCCCCGGCATGTCGAGGTGCAGATCGTGGCGGACGGATCGGGATCGGTGGTGCATCTCGGCGAGCGGGACTGTTCCATTCAGCGGCGCCATCAGAAAGTGATCGAGGAGGCGCCCGCCCCCGGCCTGCCTCCCGCGCTCTCGGGGGCGATGCGAAGCGCGGCGATCGCGGCCGCCCGCGCGGTCGGGTACCACAACGCCGGCACGATAGAGTTCCTCGTGTCGGACGAGGCGTTTTTCTTCCTCGAGATCAACGCCCGCCTCCAAGTGGAGCACCCCGTCACCGAGATGATCACTGGCATCGATCTCGTCGCGTGTCAGCTGGAGGTGGCGTCGGGAGGCGCGCTCGCGGTCCGCCAGGAGGACGTGCGGCCGCGCGGACACGCGATCGAGTGCCGGATCTCCGCCGAAGATGTTGAGCACGAGTTCCTGCCCTGGACCGGGCGGGTTGGCGAGGTCCTGCTTCCGGGCGGCCCTGGAATCCGGATCGATGCCGCACTCGCGCCCGGCATGGAGATCACGCGGTATTATGATCCCATGTTGGCGAAGCTCATCGCCGTGGGATCCACCCGCGACGAAGCGATCGCGAGGATGTCGGCCGCGCTCCGCGAGGTGGTGGTGACCGGGGTCCCTACCACGATCCCGTTCCATCGGTGGGCAATGGCCCACCCGGCGTTCCGCTCGGGCGCGTATGACACCCGATTCGTCGACACCGAGTGGGCAGGGCGCCAGGGACCCGAGCTCCACCTGGCCGCGCTGGCCGCGGCGGTGCTCGCCTTTCGCGAAGACCAGCGGGTCCCGGTATTGCCCCCCCAGGCCCCCACGGGATGGACGCAGGCGGCGAGACGGGAAGGGACATCGTGACGCGGTACTGGGTGCGCGTTATTGGGGACGAGGAGCTCGAAGTCGGGGTGGACCGCGCCGGCGGCGTGCTCGTGGTGACGGTCGGCGGGGCGGCCCGCCGGGTCGAGCTGACCGAGTTGGTGCCTTTCTCCTACACGCTCATCGTCGACGGAACGTGTCACGACGTGACGGTCCAGGACCGCTCGGGCCCGTGGACACTCGTCCTCGATGGGACGAGTTACCGCGCGGAGATCGCCCGCACCCCACGCGCGGGGAGGAGCGCCGGGCGAGATGCGGCTCCCAGGAACGAAGCGGTGCGGTCTCCGATGCCCGGCGTGGTCGTCGCCGTGCCGGTGGGTGAGGGGGAGCGGGTGGAGATGGGACAGGCGATCGCTATAATGGAAGCGATGAAGATGCAGATGGAGATTCGGGCGCCCCACGCCGGCACCATCAAGCGGATCCACGTCGGCCCTGGACAGGAACTGGCCGCGGGTCAGCTGCTGGTGACGTTGGGATGAGCCGTTGAGACGCAAGAACCGAAGCGCGCGGAAGCCGAAGAGTAAAGGACGCCGTCTCTCGCGCGCGGTCGAGGCGCGCTGGGAAGCCGAGGTGCTCCGCCCCGCGGTGGAGCGGAGCCCGGAGCGACGCGACGAGTTCCACACCGCATCCGGCATCCCGGTTCGACGGGTCTATTCGTCGCTCGCGAGCGACGGGGGCGAAGAACGCGCGATCGGATACCCGGGAGCCTACCCGTTCACCCGCGGCGTGTACCCCACCATGTACCGGGGACGCTACTGGACGATGCGGCAATACGGAGGCTACGCCGGCGCCGAGGAGTCCAACCAACGCTACCGGTATCTGCTGGCGCAGGGGCAGACCGGCCTGTCCGTCGCGTTCGACCTTCCCACGCAGATGGGGTTCGACAGCGATCATCCGCTGGCCCAGGCCGAGGTGGGCAAGGTAGGGGTGGCGATCGATTCCCTGGCGGACATGGAGGTCCTGTTCGCCGGGATCCCTCTCGACCGCGTCAGCACGTCCATGACGATCAACGCCACCGCCGCCATCCTCCTCTGCATGTACGTCGCGGTCGGCGAGCGGCAGGGCGTTCCGCTCGACCGGTTGGACGGGACCACGCAGAACGACATCCTCAAAGAGTACATCGCACGGGGCACGTACATCTACCCGCCCGGCCCGTCGCTCCGGCTGGTCACCGACACCTGCACGTTTGCCGCCGAACGGCTCCCCCGGTGGAATCCGATCAGCATCAGCGGGTACCACATCCGGGAGGCCGGCGCGACCGCCGTGCAGGAGGTCGCGTTCACGCTCGGCAACGCGATCGCGTACATCGAGGGGATCCGGCAGCGCGGCCTCGACGTCGATCGGTTCGCCCCGCAGCTGGCGTTCTTCTTCGATGCGCAGATGGACTTCTTCGAAGAGGTCGCCAAGTACCGGGCGGCCCGGCGACTGTATGCGGGGATCATGCGGCAGCGGTTCGGCGCCCAGGACCCCCGGTCCCAGATGCTGCGATTCCACACGCAGACCGCGGGAGTCGCCTTGACCGCCCAACAGCCCAACAACAACGTGGTCCGGGTCACGGTGCAGGCGCTGGCTGCCGTGCTGGGGGGGACCCAGTCGCTTCACACCAACGCCTTGGACGAGGCGCTGGCGTTGCCGACGGACGAGGCGGCGCTACTGGCGCTGCGCACGCAGCAGATCATCGCGCACGAGAGCGGAGTCACCAACACGGTAGATCCCCTGGCCGGCTCGTATTATGTCGAGGCCATCACCAACGAGATCGAGCGGCGGGCCCAGGCCTACCTCGATCGGATCGAGGAGATCGGGGGCATGCTCCAGGCGATCGAGACCGGGTACGTGCAGCGGGAGATCGGCGAAGCGGCGTACCGCGAGCAACGCGAGGTCGAAGCGGGGCGCCGGGTGATCGTCGGCGTCAACCAGTTTCAGCAGCTCGACGAACGCCCCCACACGATTCTTAAAATGGATCCGACGGTCCTGGAACGGCAGAAGGCGCGACTCGCACGGGTGCGGGCGGAGCGCGACGCGGTGCGGGTGCAAGGGGCCCTCACCGCCCTGGCAGAGGCGGCCGGCGGGGGCGAGAACCTCCTGCCGAGGATCTTGGACTGTGTGCGGGCCTACGCGACGATTGGGGAGATAGGCGACGCCCTGCGGAGCCGGTGGGGGGGCTACCGGCCGCCGGTGGTGGTATAGCGGGTGGCGCTCGCCGAGGCTGTGCTCCGAGGGTCCTCGCAGGCGGTGGCACGCCTGATCACGTTGGTCGAGAACCACATGGAGGAAGCGGTTCCGGAACTCCGGGCGCTCTATCCGCACACCGGCCGCGCGAGCGTGGTCGGCGTGACCGGGCCCCCGGGCGCCGGGAAGAGCACACTCGTGAACGCCTTGGTGCGGGAGATCCGGCCGGGGAAGCGCCGCGTGGGTGTCGTTGCCATAGATCCGACGAGCCCGTTCACGGGGGGCGCGATCCTGGGCGACCGGATCCGGATGCAGGATCACAGCGCCGATCCGGGCGTGTTCGTGCGGAGCATGGCCACCCGCGGCCGGCTGGGGGGGCTCGCCCCCGCGACCGCGGGAGCGGTAGCCGTGCTCGATGCGTTCGGGTGCGACCTCATCTTCATCGAAACAGTGGGCGCGGGCCAAGGCGAGGTCGAGATCGCCGGCGCCGCCGATACGGTGGTCTTGGTCACCGTGCCCACCCTGGGGGACAGCGTTCAAACCCTCAAGGCGGGAATTATGGAGATCGGGGATATCTTTGTCGTGAATAAAGCCGATCGAGGTGACGCCGACCGCACGGCGATGGAGATCAAAGCGATGCTTGGGCTCGCACCGGACCACTCCGGCTGGCGACCTCCGGTCCTCCTGGCTGTCGCGACTGAGGGCCGGGGGATCGCCGAGATTCTCAGGGCGGTCGATGAGCACCGACACTACCTCGTGGAGCGCGGATTGCTCATCAACCGGAGGAAGATTCGCCGCCGTCAGGAGATCCTCGGGTTCGTCGAAGATCGCCTGCTGGCCCGGGTGGGCGGGGATCGTGTCGATGCCCTCGCCACGCTGGTTGCTGAAGGAGGGCTGGACCCGTACACGGCGGCCGATGAATTGCTCGGCCGGGCCGGCATCCGATGAGCGCCCGGCTGTCGCACATCGGCGTCCTGGTGCACCGGGTCGATGCCGCCGCCGCGCTTTACCAGCGCCTTGGGCTTTCCGGGGCCGCACGAGAGATGTTCCCCCAGGAGAACATCCGGATGGCGTTCGTGCCGGTCGAGGACATCCGGATCGAACTCATGGAGCCGTTGACCGGCACAGGCCCTTTGGCCCGCTTTCTAGCGACCCGGGGAGAAGGGATTCACCACCTGGCATTCGAGGTGCCGGACATCGAACAGGCCTTAGCCCGGGCGCGATCCGCCGGAGTGCGCCTCATCGACGAAACCCCGAGGATTGGCGCGCACGACACCCGGGTCGCGTTCATCCATCCGAGCGCGACGCACGGCGTTCTCGTGGAACTGGTCGAACGTGCAAAGGACCGCGCTACGGACGAATCTCCATAGATATTGCACCAGGATCGTTCGATCCCGGGTCAATCTCCTCAAGCGGACATCCTCTTGGCGAGAAGGGGATCCGGCCCAGGCGTCGAAGACGAGGATCATTGAATTTTGTCTATACCAGCGAGTGTTCGGGTAGAATAGAGTCTATACCGACAGAGTCCGCTCCTCGCCGCTGCAGCCTTCGTCGTCCCACGGGAGTCGGCCAGGTCTCATCGATCCCTACTTCCTAGAACCGGCTAGAACAGTGCGGCAGGCCCCGCTGCGGACGGGGCGACGCGCAGGCGCGCGGGAGGGAGGAGCGACGTGGCATCAGCGGCCTATCGGTCGGCCACCGGCGATATCCAGATCCTCAGGGATCCCCGCCGGTCCCAGCCGATCCATCTGACCTACGTCATGCTTGGATTCCTCGTGTCGGGGTTACTTGCTCCTATATTCTCGGCCCCCGGGTTGTGGCGTCTTGTGATCGGCCATACCGTCTATGTCTCCGTTGATGGTCTGGCCCGTTCGTACACCTCCATCCAGCCGACCGTGGCGGAGGTACTTCGGGAAAGCAAGATCCCCGTGGGGCCGGGTGACCGGGTCACGCCGGCGCTCAACGCGAAGGTGTGGACGGGCATACAGATCACGGTCGTGCGGTCGGTCCCGTTCTCGGTCGTGGTCGAAGGGAGCAGCCGGCAGGCCCGGCTGCCAGCACTCACCGTGGCCGAAGCGCTGTCCTTGATGAACATCGAGCTCCGGCCGCAAGACCGGGCTTACCCCGACCTATCCGCCGCCGTGACCTCCGGCATGCAGATCACGGTCGTACGACGCGAGACGCGGACATGGATCGAGCACACCCCGATTCCGTTTCCGGTGGAGGCCGTGTCCGACCCGACCGTGCTCAAGGGGCAGCGGGTCGTCCGCATGGCCGGCCGCCCGGGCGCCCGGGATCGCACCGTCCGGGTCGAGTACGCAGACGGGCGCCCGGTGTCGGTGCAGGCCCTCGCCGAGAGCGTGGTCAGGGAGCCCGTCACCCAAATCGTCGCCCTCGGGACGAAACCCCTCATCTCCACGCAGGGACCGTATGCGGGGAAAGAGATGATGTATCTTGAGGCCACCGCGTACTATCCGGGCCCCAACAACTTCGGAGGCGGGGTCGGTCCCAAGACGGCGATCGGCCTGATCGCCAAGCACGGCGTTGTGGCCGTGGATCCCTCCGTCATCAGGCTCGGGAGCCGTGTCTACGTGGAGGGGTATGGAGAGGCCACGGCCGGGGACACCGGCGGCGCGATCCGAGGTAGCCGGATCGATCTGTGCTTCGACACCTACGAAGAGGCGATGCGGTTCGGCCGCCGAACCATCAAGGTGTACATCCTCAAGGCACCCTAACGGTTCATCCAGGCGCCGGAGGCGATCCCTGCGGGAGAACGCGCGGCACCGATCTCGGCACGACGATTGGCCACCCCCGGGGGAACGCGCGCGATCCTGCGAGAATTTGGGATCCGACCCTCAAAGCGATGGGGGCAGCACTTCCTCGTCAGCCCGCAGGTCCTCGAGCGGACGATTGCCGCTGCATTCCTGACGTCCTCCGACAGCGTGCTCGAGGTGGGGGCCGGGATCGGGACGTTGACCCTCGGGCTCGCCGAACGGGCGGGGTGGGTCACCGCGGTCGAGGTCGACCGGGGGCTCTTGCCGGCGCTTGAGGCGACCGCCGGCACGCGGCCAAATGTGCGAATCCTCCCGGGCGACATGCTGACCATGGCGCCGGAGGCGCTCTTCGGGGGCCCCGCAAGTGCGCCGAGGAAAGTCGTCGCCAACCTGCCCTACAACATCGCCTCCGCGGTCCTCACCCGGCTGCTCCGGCAGCCGCTCGGCCTCACGAGCCTCATCGTCACGGTCCAGCGCGAAGTCGCCGACCGCCTGGCCGCCCGCCCGGGCGGTCGCGAATACGGGATCTTGTCGATCGCGGTCCAATACCGAGCCGTCCCTCGAATCATCGCGCGCATCCCCCCGGGAGCATTTCTCCCGCCGCCGGCGGTGGATTCAGCGCTCGTGGAACTGCGGCCGCGGAGGGAGCCCGCCGTAGACGTAGCCGATGAATCGACTTTCTTTCGGGTCGTGGCCGCGGGGTTCGGCCAACGCCGCAAGACCCTCCACAACGCCTTGGCAAGGGGACTGGATCTGCCAAAAGAGGTCGTCGAGCACGCCTGCAGGGCGGCGGGCATCGATCCCCGCGTGCGCGCCGAGACGCTCGATCTCGAGGCGTTCGGGCGGCTGACGCAGGCGCTGGTCGAACCACTCTCGGCCGCGCGCCTGCGGTTACCGGGGAAGCGCGATCGCGGGGCCTCCCACCGTGGCGTGACCGAGCTGAATGGTTAGGTCTGGGCCGTCCCTCGTGGTCCCGTCCAACACGGGAGCCGCGCCCAGTAGCGAGGCCACGATCTCCGCGACGCGGGGATCCCCCCGGTGGACGACCACGGTGGTCGAGTCCGCACCGGCCGCGGTTCGGACTCGGAGGATCCGCATCCCCAGAGCGGTCAAGCGTGCCTCGGCGTCGACGGCGGCGTCCCGGCCGCCCGAGTCTCTCACGATCTCGACCGTGGTGCGGGCGAGCGTCTCCGCGTCGACGCCGTAAAACATCCGGGCGACCACGTCACGGTCGCGGAGGACATCCGGCAACCAGTCTTCGCTCCCGAACCGGCCCGGCAGCGTTTCCCTGACGAGCCCTCCCGGCGGGAGGCGGATCCCGAACAGCGCGAGGGTGATCAGCTGCTGTTGGCTCAGGTTGGTCTGGATGTCCTCCTGGAACACGCGCAGGATGCGGCTTACGCGGAGGACGATCCGGGGCCGGCGGAGTTCGTCCAGGAGCGCGTTCATGACCTCTTGCTGGCGTGTGATCCGGCCGATGTCGCCAAGGGGGTCGTGCCGGAACCGGGCGAACTCTACGGCCGCCTTGCCCCCCAGCCGGCGGTAGCCCTTCTTGAGGTGAATGTGCAGGCCGTCCCAGTTGTCGTCGTAGTTGAGATCCTTCTCGATGTGGACGTTCACGCCGCCGACGGCGTCGATCAGCCGGACGAGCCCGCGCTCCGTGATTTCGATGTAATACGGAAAGCGGACGCCGAGGAAATTTTCCGTGGTCCGGATGGCAAGCGGCCCCCCGCCCCACGCGTGGGCGGCGTTGATCTTGGTCGTGCCGTGTCCTGGGATGCTCGCGCGGGTATCTCGGGGCACGCTGAGCAGGTACACACGGCGGCCCGCCGGGTCGAATGACGTCGCGATCAACGTGTCGGTTCTTGAGACAGGGTACACGATGTTGGGGTTCTGGTCGCTGACGGTGCGGTCCAGCCCCATGATGAGGACATTGGTGCGCTGCTTCAATGTAAAGGACCAGCCGAGGACGGCGACCATCGCGACGGCGGCGAGGACCAGGAGTGTGAAGATGCCCCCGAGACCGAAGGCCGACCAGCGCGCGATGCACGCCCACAACGGTCTGCGACGTGCGCCGGGCTCCGCGGGGACGTCCGTCTCGGGCGGCGGCGGTGTCGCGGGATCTGAGGTCATAGGCGGCCCCATCATACTCGGTATTCCCAGGGCGGTGTCAAGCCAACCGGCCCGGGCGGCGGGGCTGCGGAGCGGGGAACGAATGCCCCGCGTGGGGTGGAGGATGGCAGGGGCGGCACCGCGAAGGGAAGACTGCGATGCAGCCAATAGGCATGCGACCTGTGCTCCGCGCGCGATGGACCCCGCGAGGCCGCGAACGGCCGGCCCCGCGGGTTGTATTTTCGAGAGGCGGTTTGAGAGGGGGAGTATGGCTTTGAAGCAGCTGCGCCTCAACGCCTACGCCAAGATCAACCTCACGCTCGATGTGCTGGGCGACCGTCCGGACGGCTACCACGACATCGAGACCGTTCTCCATACCGTGGAACTGCACGACACGATCATTTTGAGAGAAGACGGAGAGGGCATCACGCTGCGGTGCATTGGCTCTGACGTCCCGGCCGAGACCCAGAACATCGTGCACCGAACCGCGCACATCCTCAAGGAGACCTTCCAGATCCCGCGGGGCATCGAGATCGAACTCACGAAGCGCATCCCGGTCGCTGCGGGACTCGGCGGCGGGTCGAGCGACGCGGCGGTCACGCTCCTCGGCCTCGCGCAGATGTGGAAGCTCCGCGTGAACGACCGGCAACTGATGGAACTCGGAAGCAAGATCGGTTCAGACGTTCCGTTTTTCCTGGTCGGCGGGGCGGCGCTGGCGATGGGACGAGGGGAGCGCGTGCGAATGCTCCGGCCGCTGCCGACGACCTGGGTGGTCATCGCCCGGCCGACGATCCCGATCACGAGCGAGTGGGCGTACAAGGCGATCGACCATGGGGCGATACGCAAACGGCCAAACACGTCGGGCGTGCTCCGCGCGCTGGAGAGCGAGGACCCGCGTTCCGTGGGACAGTTGCTGTGCAACGTCTTTGAAGACGTCGTGGTCGCCCATCACCCCGTCGTTGGAACGGTCCGGGCGCAGATGGCGTCGCACCAGCCGCTAGGCGTCTCGCTCTCCGGGAGCGGCCCCGCGGTCTTCGCCATGGTCGCCAACGAGGCCGCGGCCAGAGCCATCGCCGCCGCGGTGGAAACGATGGCCGATGTGGAGGTATTTGTGACCCGGACGTTCGCCGAGGAACGGTAGACCCGCCGGGGACCCTCGGGATGCCCGACGCGCTGGTGCTGGCGGGAGGACGGCCCGATCCCGCGCTCCCCCAGGGCGTCCCCAACAAGGCGTTCCTCGCGCTCTGCGGGCGCCCCATGGTCGAATTTGTGCTGCAGGCCCTCCGCGCGGCCACCTCGATCCGCCGGATCGCCCTGGTCGGTCCGGATCCGCTTCCCGGGAGCGTCGCCGCGCATGCCGACCTCACGATTGGCGAGCGAGGCGGGCTGCTCGATAACGTCGCCGCGGGACTTGCCGGGGTAGGCGGGGGGACCCCGGTGCTCGCGGTGGCGGCCGATATTCCCCTGCTGGCTTCCGGGACCGTTGACGCCTTCGTGAAAGCCGCCTCCGCGCTCGGCGCTGAGCTCGTGTATGGAGTCGTCCGCCGGGAGGATATCCGCCACGAGCTCCCGGGAGCGCGGAAGACCTTTGTCCGGTTGCGCGAGGGGACGTTCACCGGAGGGAGCCTCATCCTGCTCGATCCCCGCGCGTTTGCGCACGCTCGCGCGGCGATCGACCGCGCCGTTCGCGCGCGCAAGCGCCCATGGGAACTGGCCCGGATGTTCGGCCTCCGAACGCTTCTCGGGTTGCTGACCGGTACGCTCGAGATCGCCGAGCTCGAGCGGCGCGCGTCTCTCCTGACCGGGGTTCGGGCCCGGGCTCTCATCTGCCGGACGCCCGACATCGCCCTCGACGTCGACACGCCGGAGATGCTGGCCGCGGTTGGTGCCCGACTGGCCGAGCGCCTCGGGGCGGCTGCCCCGCTGCCGACGGACAGCGTGGCGGATTCGTGAGACGGTTGCGGCGTGGGGACCGCATGGTGGCGATCGCCCACCGGCTGCTGCAGGAGCCCCACACCGTATTCCCCTTGGGGACCTTCACAGAGATGCTGGGCGTGGCCAAATCCTCGATCAGCGAGGACGTCGCCTCGCTGAGGCAGGCGTTCGACCGGTTCGCGATCGGGCGGATCGAGACGCTGGCGGGGGCGAGCGGGGGCGTCCGCTACTCCCCCACCAGCACGTCGGCACACACGCGGGCCCTCGCGGAGGACCTGGCCCGCCGGTTGCGCGAGCCGGCGCGCATTCTTCCCGGAGGGTTCCTCTATACCGCGGACCTGCTCTCGCTCCCCAGCCTCGTATCGCGGTTGGGCGACGTGTTTGCCACGTTCTTTGCGGACCGCCGTCCCGACGTCGTCCTATCCATGGAGGTCCAAGGGATCCCGCTCGCGCTCATGACCGCGCGCGCCTTCAACGTGCCGCTCGTCACCGCCCGCCGTGGCGGGATGGGGACGGAGGGTCCATCAGTGGGTGTCAACTACGTCTCGGGATCCTCGCGGGTGATGCAGTCGATGACGCTGCCCCTTCGCGCCGTCCCGCCGGGGGCGCGGGCTCTCTTTATCGACGACTTCCTGCGGGGCGGCGGGACCGCTCGAGGGGTGTACGATCTCATGCGCGAGTTCCAGGCCGAGATCGTGGGCATCGGCGTGCTGATCGAGACGACACAGCCGCGAGAGAAGCTCGTGGACCATTATATCTCGCTGCTGGTGTTCGACGGCATCGACGAGGCCCAAGGGATCGTCCGGATCGCGCCTAGCCGCTGGGCCGCAGGTGATCACCCGACCTCGACGACCTGATCCTGTTTGTGTTGGCTGAGCGCCCGGGCGTACCGGCGGGTGAGTTCGGGCATGATCGATTCGCGTGGGGTGGGCGCCCGCCCGAGGCCGAAGACGGTCAACGGGTAGGTCGCCGCGCCCTCGGCGAACCCGATGCGGTCGTGCTCCTGTGGGGGAACGATCTGGGCGGGATCTCCGATCGCGATCCAGCCGATGGGGACGATGGCGTTGGGGAGGAGATTGGCTCCGACATGCACGACGCCGTTGATCCTGACCTCGGCACGGGAGCCGATCCGCGCACCGTTGAAGACCGTGCTGCCCGTGGCCAGGAATACGTTGTCGTCGGCGATACATCCGGAGAGATGGGCGTGCGGTCCGACGAGGATATGGTTGCCGAGCCTGGCCGGATGCCGCGGCGTGCCTCGGACCACCGCGTTCTCCATGATGATGCAGTAGGACCCGATCGTGACGGGTCCCCCTTCGGCGACGAGGATCGCCCCGAACAACACCTGGCTGTGCTCCCCGATCGTGACATCGCCGCAGACCACGGCGGTAGGGGCGATATAGGCGGTTTCGTGGATCACGGGTCGCTTCCCGCGGTGCTCTAGAAGCATCTCGACGCCTCCACTCGGCACATCGATGGGCGAGATCGTCGCTTCGAGAGGCCTTTGGCGAACGTGTCGCCCCGCTCCTTCGTGCGGCAGGAATTGGCGCGCCCGGACATCGAAGCCATTGCGCGCGCCGCTCACGCGTGTCTTGGTTTCCTAGGAGGGGTTTCGTGACTGACGCCCGCGATGTCGACACGGTGCGTACCTACTCGATCGGCGTGCCGGGGCGCGCGCTGAACCACGCTCGGACACACCACTTCGTCCTGGACTCCTCCTCCGGCCCCAGCGAGGCATTGACCAACAGTGAAGCGTTTCTCGCCGGCATCTCCTCGTGCGGGGTGACCTTGATCGAGAAGTACGCGAGGCACGCCGGGGTGCCGGTCACGCGGATGGAGGTCACCATCTCGGGTGTCCGCGCCGCCAAACCGGCCCGGTTCCAAAGCATCCAGATGCGCTTCGAAATCCACGGGGTCGGGGAGCCAGATGCCCGCCAGCTCGTCGATGTGTGGCGGGACCGCTGACCTCTGTACCAGACGGTCGCGGTCGCGACCGAGATCAAGATTGAAGTGGTGGCAAAGCCCTCCCCCGCCTAACCCACACTAGCCCGCCTCGACCGCTCCAGGAATTTCCGTTTATCCGATAAGATCCCTAACATCGTTAAATTATCTATTGACAAGTAAACTGAACAATGTTAGGTTATATTCACGTAGGCCGGGATTTTAGGGGGACACCACCATGGGCGTCAGGGAACGACGGGATCGAGAACGCGTGGAGATGCGGCACGACATCCTCGCGGCCGCCCGCGAGATCGCGGCCCAGGAGGGATGGCAGGCGGTGACCATCCGGCGGGTCGCCGAGAAGATCGAGTACAGCCCTCCCACGATCTACGAATATTTCGACAGCAAGGAAGCGATCATCGAGGGGGAGCTGCACGAGGCTTTTCAACTGCTGCTGAGCGACTTGAGAGGCGCACGCGACGCGCACACGGTGCCGGCGGAGCAGTACCAAGCCATGGGCGACGCGTTCTGGAACTTCGTCTGGAAGCATCCGGAGATGTATCAGGTGATCTCCGGGCTCGGCGGGGTGGGGTTCTGTGACCACAGCAATCCGGACCATGAGGGGAAGCAGGTGGCCGGGCTGTTCCAGGAGGTCTTACAGTCCATGCTGCCGCCCGCCCAATGCACCCCGGAGAGTCTCGAGGGAAAGACGCTCACGCTGTGGAGCTTGGCCCACGGATTTATCGCGCTCATGATGGCAGGGCAATTTCCCATCACCGA
Organism: bacterium; assembly: GCA_035703895.1. Lineage (NCBI taxonomy): Bacteria > bacterium. The sequence continues at coordinate 20,489 of DASSXJ010000048.1, forward strand.
TCGAGACCACGCGCGGGAACTCTGGGCCAAGGCATCGGCCGACCTGCTGAGGGCGTGGCAGACCGCGTAGCGGCGGGAGATCACCCGAACTCGTTCTCTCGTGTTCGAACTGTGCAAAGCGGAGTGAGCTTAAGGGGGAGTTTCGAATGCGGTTACGTGTCATCGCTGTAGGGTTGGTGCTTGTGGCAGTGGTCGGCGGAGTGATGGCGGTTCGTGGTCGAAACCGGACCACGCCGTCCGCCGCACAGACGAGGGCGGCCGTGAGCCAGGCTCCGGCGTCCGTTTCGGTTGCGGAGGCGCGCCGGGGCGACGTGGTGAGCCAGGTGCTGGCGTCCGGGTCGGTGACCAGCATTCGCGATGCGAAGATTGGCTCCAAGATCTCCGGCCGGGTGGCCGCGGTGGTGGTCGAGGAGGGCGTGCGCGTCGCCGCCGGTTCACCGCTCTTGCGGTTGGACACGAGCGACGTGCTGGCGCAGGAGGCCCAGGCCCAGGCCAGCGCGGCGGCGGCCCGGGCTCAGCTGCAGAAAGTGATGACCGGAGCCCGGCCTCAGGAACGGCAGCAGGCCGCCAACGCCGTGACCCAGGCGCGCGCGACGCTCACCTCGGCCCAGGCGTCGTGGCAGCTGGCGAACGCCAACCTCGCGCGGGAGCGGTCGCTGCTGGCGCAGGGCGCGGTGTCCAAGCAGGATGTCGACACCGCCCAAACCCAGGAGCAGGTGACGGCGGCGCAGGTGGCCCAGGCCCGGGGCGCCTACGATTCCGCCGTGCAAAACGAGGCCCTCGTGCAAATCGGCTCGCGCGACGAGGATATTCAGGCGGCGCGCGCCCAGCTGGGACAGGCCGAGGCCGCACTGGCCCTCGTGCAGGTGCAGCTCCGCGACTCGACGATTTACGCGCCGTTCGCGGGGACGATCACGCACCGCAGCGTCGAGCCGGGCGAGACCGTCTCGTCCTCTTCCGGCAACGCGCTGTTCATGCTCAGCCAAATGGACGATGTCTATGTGGAGCTCATCGTCCCCGCGCAGCACCGCTCCGAGCTCCGGCTGGGTCAAGAGGCGCTCTTGGCGATTGACGGCCTCCCGGGTCAGACGTTTCGGGGGCGTGCGCAGGAAATCCGGCCGGCCGCGGACGCGGCGAGCCGGACGTTTGGCGTGCGGATGCTGGTCCCCAACCCGGCGGGGATCCTCCGGCCCGGGATGTTCGCCCGGGGCGCCATCATCGTGGACGTGCGCCACGGAGTTTTGCAAATACCGGAGGCGGCGGTCATGACGGCGACCTCAGGGTCCGTCGTGTTTGTCGTGCGCGATGGCCTGGCCGTCCGGCACGCCGTTACCCTCGGGACGCACACCGACGGGATGGTCGAAATCACCTCCGGCCTCTCTACCGGTGACAAAGTCGTCGTGCAGGGCCAGGACGGCCTCACAGACAATCAGCCGGTCTCACTTCGCCCGCTCTAACGCCAAGGAGGATCCCACATGCAGTGGCTCGCTGGTCTGTCGGTTCGCCGACCCGTTCTTGCCTCGGTGATCATCCTGGCGATGGTCTTCCTCGGGGCATTCTCGTACGCGCGCTTGAACATCGAGCGTTGGCCGAACGTGGACATTCCCATCATCGTGGTCACGGTGAGCGATCCAGGCGCCTCTCCTGAAGAGATCGAGAGCGACGTCACCAACAAGATCGAGGACGCGGTCAACGCGATCAGCGGGATCGACCACCTCACGTCGACCTCTGCCGAGGGCATCTCGGTCGTGGTGGTGCAGTTTATCCTGGAAAAGAACATCGATGTCGCCGCGCAGGAAGTCCAGAACAAGATCAACGGCATTCCCGATCTCCCGTCCGCGATCGATCCGCCAACGGTCTCTAAGATCGATCCGGGCGCGTTCCCGGTGATGACGCTGGCGCTGTCGGCAAATCGTCCGGTCCGGGACATCTCGGAATACGCGGACAAGGTACTGAAGCCGCAGCTGGAAGGCGCGCCGGGCGTGGGCCAGGTGAAGCTCGTCGGCGACCAGCCCCGGCAGGTCAACATCTGGGTCGACCCGGATCGGTTGTCCTCCTACAATTTACCGGTGTCGGCGGTCCTCCAGGCGGTGCAGAACCAGAACGTCCAGCTGCCCGCCGGGCACGTCGATCAAGGGAACACTCAGGTCACGCTCCGGGCGCTCAGCCGGGTGACGTCACCCCAAGAGATCACCCGCGTGGGCCTAACGACGCGCAACGGCCAGCCGATCACCATTGGGGACGTGGCCCGGGTCGAGGACGGCGCGGCCGAGGCCGTCACCTCCGCGAACGTGAACGGGACGCCGGCCGTGCTGCTGCAGATCCAGAAGCAGTCCGGCACGAACACCCTGAACGTCGTCCGCGATCTCAAGAAGCGCCTGCGGACGATCGAGCCGCTGCTGCCGTCAGGGTATAATCTCCGGATCGTGCGCGACCAGTCTGTGTTCGTGGAAGCCTCCACGGGCGCGGTGCAAGAGCACCTGCTCGTCGGCTCCATGCTCGCCGCGCTGGTGGTGCTCGTCTTCCTCTGGAACTGGCGCTCCACGATCATCGCGGCCCTCGCCATCCCCACGTCGATCATCGCCACGTTTGCACTGATCGCCGCGCTGGGCCTCACGCTGAACACCATCACACTCCTCGCCCTCGCGCTCGTTGTGGGCATCGTGATCGACGATGCCATCGTGGTGCTGGAGAATATCTATCGGCTCCTGAAGGAGAAGGGAATGCCGCCCGTTCAGGCGGCGATCGAAGGCACGCGCGAAATCGGCCCGGCGGTGACGGCGACGACCATCAGCCTGATCGCGGTGTTCCTGCCGCTGGCGTTCATGAGCGGGATCGTCGGCCAGTTCATGCGGAGCTTCGGCTGGACAATGGCCTTTGCGATCGCAGTCTCGCTCCTGGTGAGCTTTACGCTCACCCCGTCGCTCTCCTCCCGCTGGCTCCGCGGCGCAGTCCGTAAGCCGGCCGCTCCCGGCGGAGATCCGTTGGGTGCCGGACCCCAGCCGCCGGAGGACCGGGGGCCCGACGAGGAACAGCACCGGGGCAGGTTCTACAACGCGATGGACCACGGATACCGCTGGCTGCTCGAGCGCTCGCTGCGGCGGAGGTGGGTCGTAGTCCTGCTGACGCTCGTGGTGCTGGTCAGCATCGCGCCCTTGGGCGCTGCGGTGAACAAGAACTTCCTTCCGGAGGATGACGAGTCGCAGTTCGAGGTCGTCGTGCGCGCTCCGGAGGGATGGACGCTGGATGCCACCAACCGGTTCGGCACCCACCTGGCGGCGGAGATCCGTCAGCTGCCGGGCATGGATTACACGATCGTCACCGTCGGCGACGACCCGCAGCATACGCCCAACCGCTTCACGATCTTCGGGAAGATGGTCGAGCTGGACAAGCGGTCCATCAGCCAGCAGGCGATGCAGGTGAAGGTCCGAAACACGATCCTGTCCCGGTACGCGTACCTGGGCCTGCAGACGCAGGTGGGGGCCGTCTCGGAGTTCGGCGGCAGCGGCGGGTTCCAGCCTGTCGACTACGTCGTGAGCGGACCGGATTTGGGCGTCCTAACCAAAGTCGGCGATCAGGGCATGCAGATTCTCCGCTCCATCCCCGGAGTCGTGGACGCTCGTTCGTCGCTGGTGAGCGGCGCGCCGCAGCTCGGGATGCGGGTGGACCGCAGCCGGGCGGCCGATTTGGGCGTGAATGCCGTCGACGCCGCCAACGCGCTGTACATGCTCGTCCAGGGCGTTGAGGTCAAGACCGCCAAGTACACGGAGGCCGGCCAGCAGTACAAGATCGTCATCCGCGCCGATAAGCAGCACCGGTCGGCGGAGGACGTCCTGGCCCAGCTCCCGGTCCTTTCGCCGGGCCAGGGTGGCGTCGTGGCTTTGGAGCAGGTCGTGGCCGCGAGCCACGGCACCGGCCCGAGCGAGATCAGCCACTACAACCGCCGGCGCCAGGTCGAGTTGACCGCGAACCTCCTTCCGTCGGCCTCGCAGCAGGCAGTTCTACAAGAACTGGACCGCAAGGTGCGCGCGCTCGGCCTGGGACCGCAGTACGACATGACGTTCACCGGCCAGGCCATCGAGCAGGGCCGGCAGGCGGCCGCGTTCATGCAGTCGTTCATGCTGTCGTTCGTCTTCATGTACCTGGTCCTGGCCGCGCAGTTTGAGTCGTGGATCCATCCGGTGACGATCCTGCTCTCGCTGCCGCTGACCGTGCCGTTTGCGTTGCTGTCGATTCTCTTCTTACACGGATCGCTCAACATCTTGTCCCAGCTCGGGATCCTGGTGCTCTTTGGCGTGGTGAAGAAGAACGCGATCCTCCAGATCGACCGCGCGAATCACCTGAGGGCGCTCGGCCTCGATCGCAATGCGGCGATCGTGGCGGCAAGCCGGGACCGGTTGCGCCCGATCTTGATGACGACGATCGCGTTTGTGGCCGGGATGATCCCGCTCGCGATCTCGCGCGGGGTGGGGGCCGCCACCAACCAGGCGATGAGTTCGGTGATCATCGGCGGGCAGGTGCTGTCGCTCCTCCTCACGCTGGTGGCGATCCCGGTGATGTACTCGCTGTTCGACGACCTCGCTCACGCGCGCGTTGGCGCGTGGGCCGGAACCATTCGTGGGACATGGGCCTGGATCGCGGAGGCCGCCGGGAGCCGCGGCCGGAGGCACACGCCCCAGCCGTCCCGACCGGTCCCTGAGGAATGAGGGACAAAAGGAGGGAGGGTGGGACACGACGTCCTATGGATGGGAGCGTCGTGTCGAAGAGTCGGTCGAGGAGGTCGATGGATGAATAACCGATGGCTTGCGCTCATTGTCGCGCTCATCCTGGTGGTCGGGCCGGAGCTGGCTCCGGCGGGGGCGCAGCAGCCCCCGTCGAGCCCTCCGCCGGCCCCCGTCGCGCCGGCGGCGCCGCCGCCCCCGCTGGTGATCCCGCCGGTGCCGGCGGTGCCGGTGACGCCGCCGCGGTCATTGTCGCTGGCGGATGCGGTGACGACGGCGCTGCAGAACAGCTACCAGGTGCGGCAGGCGGCGCTGGCGGTGACGATCCAGCGGGCGACGCTGCGGCAGGCCGAGGCGCAAAAGGCGGTGACGCTGGGCCTCAACGCGAGCTTCACGCAAAACTCGGTGTCCAGCAGCGGCACCCCACTGGCGGGCACGATCTCGATACCCGGGGCAGGGATCCTGAACCAGCCGTTCACGACGGCGGGGCAGCAGCCGGGTCCCCCGGCGTCATGGGTGTTCGGGCTGGCCCTCAAGTATCCGCTGTACACGGGCAACGCGCTGGAGGACCAGATCGCGATCGCGCAGGCGAACCTGCTGGCGTCCCAGGCCCAGTTCGCCGCGACGGCGGAGCAGGTGGTCTTCACGGTGCGGCAGGCGTACTATCTGGTGGTGGCGTCGCAGGCGAACGTGGATGCGGCGCAGCGGGCGGTGGATGCCTCGCAGGAGAACGTGCGGGTGACGCAGGCGCAGGTGCAGGTGGGGACGTCGCCGCAGTTCAACCTGCTGCAGGCGCAGGTGCAGCTGGCGCAATCGCAGCAGTCGCTGACGGCGGCGCGCACGGGGGTGTCGCAGGCCTACCAGAGCTTCGCGGCGGCGTTGGTGCTGCCGCTGGCGACCACGTTCGAGCGGGTGGCCACGCCGGCGCTGCCGGAGGTCCCGCAGGACGTGGCCGCGTTGATTCAGCAGGCGCTGCAGAACCGGCCGGAGATCGCGCAGGCGCTGGCGAGCGAGCGGGCGGCGCAGGCGGCGATCGACCTGGCGGCCGCGGGCCTCAGGCCGAACATCACCGTGAGCGCCGGTCCCCAGGTGCTGACGAGTGACCCGACCAACAAGGATATCGTCAACTTCGCCGGGACCGTGGCGTTGACGCTGGCGATCCTGGACGGCGGGCTGACGCAGGCGAAGATCGACGCGGCGCGCGCGCAGCTGCAGGCGGCGCAGGTGACGGAGGCCCAGGTGCGCCAGCAGGTGGAGCTCGACGTGCGGAACGCGTATCTGGCGTTGGGGAACGCGGCGGAGAGCCTGCGCTCGGCCGTG
>DASSXJ010000049.1 GCA_035703895.1 bacterium
CTCTACACGCTGGCGGCCGGCCTCTCGCGCGGATCTCGGGCGAGCGTCGTCGCCGCGTTCGGATGCACGCTTGGCATCGTCCCGCACATGGCGGCGGCGATCATGGGTCTCGCGGCGCTCTTGTATACGAGCGCGCTCGCGTTCCAGACGCTCAAATACCTGGGCGTGGTCTATCTGCTCTACATGGCGTGGAACGCGCTGAGGGAGCGGGGCGCGCTCAAGGTGGAGAGGGAGGTCGGTCCCCGATCGGCAGTGCAGGTCATCATCACCGCTATCCTGATCAACATCCTCAATCCGAAACTGTCGATTTTCTTTTTCGCATTCCTGCCGCAGTTTGTGAGGGCCGGCGAACCACATCCGCTCTCACGCATGCTCGAGCTGAGCGCCGTTTTCATGCTCCTGACGTTTGTCGTCTTCGTCGCCTACGGGCTGTTTGCCGCCTCGATTCGCGACCACGTCGTCACACGTCCGCGCGTACTGACGTGGATGCGCCGCACGTTCGCCGCCGCGTTTGTCGCGCTCGGCGCCAAACTCGCGCTTGCCGATCGTTGACGCCTCCTATGCGACGTCGGATTGCGCGAGCAAATACTGGAGCCGGGACGATTTGCGCACGGGGGCGGTCTCCTTCTCGAGCCACTGGGATGTGCCGCCGGTAACGATCCACCCGAGCGGATGACGTGCGCCCCTTCGTGCGTGCGCTCCCTGGATCGAGGCGACGCTGATCACCGTCGTGCCGGCATGCTGATGGTCTCGAGCCGCTCGGCGTGCCCGCGCGATATCGCCGTGCATTTCGTCCAAAGGGCAGTCGGGGCAGAGCACCAGAAACCACGCTCCCACAGCCACGCGCGCATCCTCCCCTCACCCAAGCATGAAGTGTCCTCTTGGCCGACATTACACCAAGAGTGTGATTGGGGGCGCTATGAACGCGTTAACTCTGGGTGAAACACCCAAGAGATGTGGGCCGGCAGTCTGGATGCATGCTGTTTGGGGCATGCCAAGGGTAATCCCACCATGGACCATGTCGAGCAGGCGGTGACCGTTGCGGCAGTCCGCCGTCTCCCGGTAGCCGCCCTTCACGTCAATCAGGGGATCATCCTCGCCGGCATCCTCGCCGTGGCGGCCGCATTCCGGTTTGCGTTCCTCGGCCACAACAGCGTGTGGTTTGACGAAGCCTACGTGGTCAGGATCTCGCTGTTCCCGCTTCATGCGATCCCGGCGCTGCTCCGGGCCGCGGAGTTCCATCCGCCGCTGTTCTATGTTCTGATGAAGGCCTGGATCGGCGTGGCCGGGTTCAGGGAGGCGGCGATTCGGGTCCCCTCCGCCTGTTTCAGTGTCCTGGCTGCCGGCCTGACCTACGCGGTCGCACGCCGCGTCGCCTCCGAGCCGGTCGGTCTCCTGAGCGCGCTCCTCGTCGGGCTCTCACCGTTTGCGGTCATGGCCGGTCAGGACGCGAAAATGTACGCGCTGCTCGGCGCGCTGACCCTCGTGTCCATGCTGGCCCTATCCGAGAGCATCGAGCGCGATCGGACAATGCAGTGGGGCGCGTACGTCCTCGCGACCACGCTCATGGTCTACACGCACTATCTCGGCTTTCTCGTCGTGCTCGCGCAGGGGATCTGGGTGGTGTGGTTCGAACGCGCTCACCTGCGGAGGTGGCTCGCCGCCGTATTGGTCATCGCGATATTCTTCGCGCCGTGGGGGCCGTCGTTCTGGAGCCAGATCACGAGAACGCCGCCGGGCGGGTGGGGAGAGCACACCTCGCTCCTCGATGTGAGCCAGCTCCTCGGGCTGTACGCGTTCGGAGGATCGCTCGTGGGCATGCCGAGTTTCTTCTTCAAGAATACGACGCTCGGGCCATTCGAGCAGGGCCTTCTGCTCCTCCCGTTCATCGCCGTCGTCTGGCGAGGGATCCGGGCATTCGCGCCGGAAGGACGGAGGCTAGCGTTCTTGGGGCTGCCGTTGATCGTGCCGATCGGCGTGACGTTCGCCGTATCATTGAACAAGCCGCTGTTCGAGGCTCGGTGGTTTTCGTTTCTGCTCCCGTTCTACGCCATGCTGCTCGCCCGCGGCATCATCGAGGTGGCGGAGCACTTTCGCGATCATCACCGCGAGATCGCGGCGGGGCTCGCGGCCGGCCTCCTCCTGTACAGCGTCCCGGTGTTCACCCGCTACTATGGTGATCCACACTTTCGCCCCTACCAGTGGCGGGAGGCGGCGACGCTGGTGCAGAGCCGGGCCAGACCTGGGGATCTCTTCGTGTACGGGGATTATCAGAACGAACTAGCGTTCACGTACTACTTTGGCGCCACCCCCGCGGAGGTGCTCCTGCTGCCCAAGCAGGATATTCCTGGCATCCGACGGTTGGCGGCGCGCTACCCGAGGCTGTGGATGATCGTCGCTCCTCCAATGAGCGAAGCCACGGTCGATCAAACCCTCGAGGGCCTTCGGGGTGCGTACACGACCGTGGGCCGGAGCGGGTTCAGTGGACGGGGAGTGTTTCCGGTCATTTACCTCTTGGCGGCCTCACCGCCGGCGCGGTAACGCCCTACCGCGGCCGAAGGCGATCGATCCACGCGGGCAACGCTTCGAGCAGCGACCGGATATTCTCACGTGCCTTCTCATCGGTGAGGCGGCCGTTCGAGTCGAACCGGTCGCGCGCCCCGGCGACGAGGACCTGAGGAGCCGGCAGCACGTAACACTCGACCGCGGTCAACACCTGGCGGAGCGCGAGTTGGGCGCGCGCGGTTCCCGTGGCCCCTGCCGACGCTCCCATGATCGCCGCCGGTTTCCGCCGGAACGCGTTCGGGGGGCGCGAGGCCCAGTCGATGGCGTTCTTCAGCACGCCCGGGACGAGGTGATTGTACTCCGGGGTGGCGAAGAGCAGCGCGTCCGCGCCCTCGATTCGTGTCTTGAGCGCCTGTACTGGAGCCGGGATGCCCTCGGCCTCGGCGTCGCCGTTGTACAAAGGGATCGGCGAGAGGTCGGTAATCTCTATCTCGATGCCATCCGGCGCGAGCTCACGGGCCGCCAGGAGCATGCCGCGATTATAGGAGAGGCGCCGAAGGCTCCCGGGAATCCCTAGAATCCGCAAGCCGTTTCCCCCAGCCTACCCTTCTTCAGGCAATTCGGTCGGGCGGACCGTGACCGTGATGCGCTCCGGGCCCCGGAGGATCTCCATTGGAACGGACTCTCCAATGACGTGCCGGCCCAGGGCCAGCATGAGGTCGTCGAGCGTCGCGATCGGGGAGCCGCCGATCCCAAGGATGAGGTCGCCGACCTGGAGCCCGGCTTCCGCCGCCGCGGTCGCCGAGTGGACTTCGGTGATTCGCACGGCGGTGGGCCGCTCGATGCGATGGGCGACGGTGAACCGGCGGTCCAGCGGCACCACCTGCGCGGCGATCCCGAGATAGGCTCTCCGGACGCGTCCATCACGGATGAGTTGATACGCCACCCACTTGGCGGTGTTCACGGGAATCGCGAAGCAGATCCCC
>DASSXJ010000050.1 GCA_035703895.1 bacterium
CCGCCACCGGACAAGGCGGCAGCTCGCTGAGGCCAGTCCGGCGGAGCCAGGTCGATAACGCAAGCGGCGTTCCTTTGGCGAGCACGCCGTTCACGGCCAAATCCTCACTGAACACGGCTTGCGCGTAGGAAGCGGCGATAGATGGCGTCCTCCCGGGCGGGGGCTGGCCACCAGCCTCGGTCGGAAGTTGCTCGATGGCCGCGTCAAGGAATTCGTGCACGCACTTGAACTGCCACCGCAAGAGCGGCCTCGCGGATCCCTGGCGGTCGGGGATTCCATCTAATGTGGACGTCATTGCTCGAGCGTCCGAGCCGCAGGACGGTTGTTCCCCGGTGGAACAAGGGGCAGGCCGAACGGGACAAAGAGCCCTGGGTTGAGAAAGAAGGTCAGCGTGGCGATCGAGTCATCGCGTACCGACAGCACGTGGATTGAGTGAGCCCGCCACTCGGTCTCGATGTCGCCGCGGCAATAAAATGCGAACGCGGGTTGCCGGTTGGCGCCGATGGGGATCAGACGGAATGGCCCGTGCCCACCGGGTTTCCACGCCCAGTCGAAGAATCTCCGCAGGGATTCTTGTCCACGGTACCACTGGCGCCAAGGCGGCATGCTCACCGTCGCATCCTCTTTGAGCAGCGCGACGAAGCCGTCGACATCGGCACTCTCCCACGCGCGGAGGTAGCGATCCAGAAGCGCGCGTTGCCGATCGTCCGACGCCGGTTGCGGCTTAGGCTGGCCCTCCGGCAGGTGTTTTCCAAGGGTCGCGCGGGCTCGCTGGAGGGCGCTGTTGACGGAGGCGACCGACGCATCGAGCAGCCGGGCGCTCTCCGCCGCCGACCAGCCCAACACGTCGTGCAATAGCAGGACGGCACGTTGCCGAGGCGGGAGGTACTGGATCGCGGCGACGAACGCGAGCTGCACAGCCTCTTGCATCTCATACCGCGCTTCCGGGCCCGGCGCGAGGTCGGCGATGCCCTGCAAGGCCGCGTCTGGATAGGGCTGAAGCCATGGAATTTCGGTGCCCGGTCCGCTCTCAAGCATCCGGTCGAAAGGCTGGTCTGACGGCGGCCCCTGTTCATCCGGCAGCACACGGCGCGCACGGCCGGCGAGAGCATTCAGGCAGACGTTCGTGGCGATCCGGTAGAGCCACGTGCGGAACGAACTGCGCCCCTCGAAGCCGGCGAGACCGCGCCAGGCGCGCAGGAACGTCTCCTGGACAAGATCCTCAGCATCCTGGAGCGAGCCGAGCATGCGATAGCAGTGGAGTTGTAGCTCCGGCCGATAGGGTTCGGCGAGGCGCTGAAATGCATCCCGGTCACCCCTCTTGGCAAATGCGAGGCGCGTCGCGGGATCCGGCATGTCGGTGGCAGGCATATTCACTGAGGGAACTCCCTTTTCCAGGTCGCAATTCCCCGCGATGTTGACAGCCGGCATCGATCGCAGCGATACACCGGTGACGTCTTACATCGAGGGCGCGAGTCCGGGAACCGCCGCGGGCGCGGTAACGATTAGGATGCCAACTCCGATCATGGCGAGTGCGATCGGTACGTCGATGGCGGCCCGCACGGGCACGAACTTTTGGACAATGACGAGGACGGCGATGACGCTCATCCACGTCAGGCTCATGATCCCGAGCGCCGCCAGCATCACCATCAGTCCGATGCTCGAGCCCACGCAGCACAGCCCAAATTCGAATCCTGAGTCGGCATACTCGCGGCAGCGCCGGCGGAAGACCAGCTTGAGCGGCGTGAACTCGTAGAGACCCGCGGCGAGCGTGATCGCGCCCGCGGCGAGCGGGCCGTGCGGGCGGTACACCGCGAACATTGCAACGCCGAAGGCCGCCCAGACCGCCAGGTACGATCCGACAAACAACACGACGGCGTCCACGCGGCGGACCGCCCCGGCGTATCGCAAGGTCGCCCGAGCCGCGCCCGGCAGCATCATCGCCGCCATCATCGCCACCCAGAGGACGAGAAACGATCCGAAAGAACCGAGCGGGGTCATCACGCCCATGTCCATCCCATTCATTAGCCGGGCCGCGACCACCCAGGATGCGGCAGCCAGCCCGATGGTCGCGGTCAGGGCGGCGGCCGCCGCCGGTGTTCTAGTGCTCGTGTGCTCGGTCATCGTAGAACGGCTGTGTCATTCGGATCGAGGGGAGCGGATATGAAAGGCCTCCCTTTTTCGGAAATCGATGATCGTTCGTCTGCCGCGCGGGTCATCGTTCCCGTCCACGACGCTCATTGATACAGACCGTCGCGTCGTGAAAAATCATCGGTCCCGTGCGAGTTCCGTGGCGCCCGTGCGCCTGCATGGGCGCGGATCAAACGCGCTTCAGTCGGTGTCCGAGTTGAGAGTCGCTCGGGCAGTTGCTCGCCACCAGCGGGATCA
>DASSXJ010000051.1 GCA_035703895.1 bacterium
CATCCGGCTCTTAGGTCCAACGCGGGCAATACGGAGTGTTGCCGGGTCGGTGGTTCTTTACGTTTTCAGTGGCGCCCTGTTGGCGATCATGTTCCCGTGGGCAAGCTATACATATGTCCCAGGGCTGTTCTCGTGGTTTGCGGTCCATCCCGGGGTCGCCGCTACGTTTGCCGCCACCGCGTCGATCTTCCTGTTCGCAGAGGTGCTTTTTGCGGGAAGACCTCCCGGCGGATACGCGCTTCGCTGGTTGTCCATTGCCGCTTTGGCTGCAGTGGTGATTGCCAGCCACGAGCGGGCGGCGGTCTTCGCCTTGGTGATCGGCATGCTCGCGGTCTGGGGCCGGAAGCACTGGCGTCCGTTCGTGACGGTCGCAGTGCTCTGCGGGACGTTAATTGCTATTGCTGTCGGTACTCGGGCCGTCGGTTCGCAGTATGGTGTGCAGCGGGCTTCGTCGGATAGTGGGAATCCGGTCGCGGTCTATCTCCTGCGCGGCCAAACCGGTGAAGAGTTCCTGGGCTTGACGGGCCGCGCGGACTTGTGGGCGTATGTCGGGTCCCTCGTTCGCGCCCAGCCGCTCCTGGGGTATGGATTCGTGGCATCACGGAGCATTCTGTTGGAGCGGTTTCCATGGGCAGGGAATGCCCATAACGCGCTGTTCGAAGCTCTGCTCAACCTTGGTGTCGTTGGCACGGTTCTGCTGGGATGGGTCGCGGCCCGTGTCACCATGTCGGGTCTGACGAAGCCCGTGTCCTCGATCCCTGCCGAGGCAGTGACTGAAGGCGCGATCCTTGGTACCTTTGCGTTTCTTATCGTAGGGAACCTGAGCGCCGAGGGCTTCGCGGGAACGCCATCCTACGTCGTGTTTCTGTTTTTCATAGTCTCGATGGCACATGGACAGCTTGGCTTCGGCCGGAACTCCTCAACCACACTGCGCGGGGGCTCGGGCGGACCGGGGGGCTCGCTGGATGGCTTGGGGTGACGCATGCCGTCCGGAATGATCGTGGCTGTCCTGGGTTCGGACGGCTCTGGAAAGACCACGCTCATCAAGCGTCTGCAGACCGAGCTCGCGGAAGTCTTCCCGCGCGCCGTCGTCTTTCATCTGAGGCCGTATTTGCTGGAACGCAATGGCGCCGGCGGCCCCGTGACAAACCCGCACGGCGCCCGTCCGCATTCCCTCTGGCTTTCGTGTCTCAAGGTTCCCTACTATGTGCTGGTGTACGCTCTCGGATACCTCTTCAAGGTCCGACCGGCGCTCAGGCGATCGGCCGTCGTTCTCTTTGACCGCTATTATGACGATCTGCTCGTGGATCCCCGCCGATACCGGTATGGCGGTCCGATCGGGCTCGCCCGATTCGGGAGCCGTTTTGTTCGCCGGCCCGATCTGGTCTTGATCCTGGATGCGCCCGAATCGGAGTTACGCAAGCGCAAGCAAGAAGTATCACTCGACGAGTTGCACCGTCAGCGGAACGCGTACCGGAAATTGGCCTCGGAACTCCCCACCGCGGCTCTGCTGAACAGTTCGTTGCCCGCCGCAGACGTCGCCCGGGCCGCCCGCGCTCTCATCTTACGATACGTCCGGGAAGCCGGAGAGCGCGTTGGGGCCTCGGACCATGCTGGGGTGCCTAGGACGCCGGTGCGCGCCGAACCTCGTCCTGCACCGCCGCCGGCGGCAGGGCACCCGATCAAGGCACGGATGCTTGCGCACAATACGCTCCTGAATCTCGCCGGCCAATTGATCCCGCTCATTCTCGGAGTGATCGCCATTCCGTTCATCGTCAGAGGCCTGGGTGTGGAACGGTTTGGGTTACTCTCTCTTGCGTGGGTCATTCTCGGATACTTCACCATCTTCGACTTGGGACTCGGCCGGGCAACCACCAAGTATGTCGCCGAGGCCCTCGGAAAGGATGAGCGCGATCAGATTCCGGGACTCATCTGGACCGCTGCAGCAGCGCAGGGGGCACTTGGGGTTCTGGGCGCCCTGATCCTCGTCGGCGTAACCCCTTTCGTCGTCGCACATGTGTTGCATGTCCCTCCCGTCCTCGTCGGAGAAGCGAAGGCCGTGTTCTACTTGTTGGGTGTTGCCATTCCGGTGGTGATGGTATCCAGTTCGTTTTCGGGCTGCCTCGAGGCGGCTCAGCGTTTCGACTTCGCGAACATCGTGCGAATCCCGTCGAGCGCGGGTACGTTCCTCGTGCCTTTGATCGGTTTGGCGTTGGGCTTGAAGCTCCCCGGCATCGTGGCGCTGATCCTGGCCCTCAGGCTGCTGGCGCTCTTGGCCTTTGGGCTATTCGCCCTTCGCGCGGTCCCCGAGCTACGGACCTTTGCTGCTGACTTCGGGATCTTTCCTAGGTTGTTCGCATACGGTGGGTGGATCACAGCGGCCAACATCCTCGGCCCGATGCTGCAGTATGTCGATCGCTTTGCGGTGGCGTCGCTCATCTCCCTTGGAGCCGTGGCCTACTATACCGCTCCTTTTGACATGGTCACCCGTCTCGGGATCATTCCGGGGAGTTTGGTGATGACGCTGTTCCCGGCATTCAGCACGCTTGGCGCCTCACGGAAAGACGACGTGCAACGGCTCTATGTCCGGTCCATGAAGTACTTGCTGCTCGTTACCGGACCCACCGTCCTGCTCCTCTTGGGACTCGCCGGCGTCATCATTGCGGCGTGGTTAGGCCCGGACTTTGCTGCCCAAAGCACGCAGGTATTTCGAATCCTACTGCTCGGCGCTCTCGTCGGTGCGGTGGCCCCGATCTCGGCCAGTCTCCTCCAAGGCCTAGGGCGGCCGGATATCATTCCCAAACTCTATCTCGTCGAGCTCCCGCTCAACACAGCGCTGGTATTGCTCTTGGTTCATAGGATGGGGCTCGTCGGCGCGGCACTGTCGTTTGCGTTGCGCACCTTGGTTGATGCCTCATTGCTCTTTGCCATATCGTGGAGACTCGTGGGCTTGTCTCACAATGCCTTTCGAGATACGGGGTTCTGGCGTTGCCTCGGCGTCCTTCTGGGGCTTGGGATGCTCTTGTGGACCGTATCCTTCACAAAAGCATCTCTCTGGGAGTTTGGTGTTGTTGCGGCATTCTCGCTCTTCTTATTCGCCATTGGCACGTGGCGCTACGTACTGGACGGCATAGATCGAAACGTCGTTGCCGCAGTGGTGATGCGGTTCTCCAGCCCCCGTCAGGGGCTGTGAGGGATTGATATGTTACGGGACCGCATCCTCAAGAGTGCGTACCGGCTGAGTGGGCGTCTCTCGGCTACTTCGCTCGGTGATCTCAACGCCTTCCGTATATTGAGGCGGCGGGCCAGGAGCTCCGTCTTAAGGTTGCTGAGCCGCGATAACGTCATGCTGGCTCAGGTGGATGGTCACGAGCTGTATATCCATGCCAGTCGGGTGTCAGTGGCCCTTTACCTCCTCCGGCCCTATGAGCCGTTTACGGCACAGCTTTTTAAAGACGTCATCAGACCGGGTGCAACGGTTCTTGATATCGGCGCTCAGTACGGGTACTTTTCCTTGGTCGCGGCCAGGCAGGTCGGTCCAAAGGGCAGGGTATACGCGTTTGAGCCCGTACCGGCGAATTTTGAGCTTCTCCAACGAAACATTCGGAAGAGCGGCTATGGCGATATCATTCGCGCGGTGCCAAAAGCCGTTGGGGAACAGCATGGCGCGCGGACGATATTCCTCTACGAAGAGTCCGGACTTCATGGTATGCATAGGCATCCCCACGCTGCCGTGCGACAAACGATCTCGGTTGAGTGCGTGACGATTGACGAGTTCCTCAACGGGCAGCCGGTTGATGTGATTAAGATGGATATTGAGGGAGCCGAGCCCTACGCGCTGAAAGGGATGGAGCACACGATTGCAAAGAACGGCGGCTTGGTGTTATTCGCGGAACTGGCGCCCGTTCTTCTTCTGCAAGCCGGTCGAACACCTGATGAATACCTCGAACAACTCCGAGGTCTTGGCTTTGAGATGCAGCTTATCGATGATGATGCACAGTGCTTAAGAAGCGCGTCTTCCTGGAAAGATGGTCCGTCATGGACCGCAAACCTGTACTGCGAGCGAAAGGGTCACGGGTCATGAGAGTGTGTTTTGTCTCCCACACGTCGGGATGGGGAGGCGCCGAAAGGGCGCTTGTCGAGTTGATTGAGGCGTTGAAGAAGCGAGGTGTCGACTGCTATGTGCTGCTGCCGCGGGGCGGGGACCTCGTTCGCGAGTTGAGGGAACGTCACATACCGTTTCGGATGCTCCCCTACCGGATGTGGGTGGGGAGAAACTCACCTCTCTGGAAGCGTGTGGGTCGGGCGATGCTGACCCTGGCGACGGTGGTCCCTGTTGCGAAAGCGATGATGCGGTGGCGATGCGACATCGTCGTCACGAATACCTTTACCGTGTGCGTCGGTGCGCTGGCGGCGAAACTCGTCCGCCGCCCACACGTCTGGTATGTTCATGATTTCATATATGAACATCATGGTTTCACCTTTGACCTCGGCTCAAGATTTTCGTTCTGGTTGATGAGGCGTTCGTTGTACTGGGTATTCAATTCCCACGCCGTCGCCGCGAAGTTTCGGGAATATCTTGGACCGTCGGACCTCCGGGTTGTGTATCAGTCGGTCGGATTCGCGCCTGAGCCGCGTCTTGGGGACGGTGCTATCCGGCTACGAGACGGCACACGGATGCGGTGCGTCATCGTTGGCGTGTTGCACGAGGCAAAGGGTCAGCAGGAGGCGATCCGGGCGATTGCGGACCTCGCGCGGACGGGAGTGCCCGTGGAACTCCTTGTGATTGGACGGGGCGATCCCAAGTATCTGAGTGTTCTTCTGGGTCTGGTCGCTGAGAATCAGTTGCACCGCCACGTTGAGTTTGTGGGATACGTGGAGAATCCTATCCCATTTATGGAGAGTGCCGACGCCGTCCTGATGTGCTCGAGATTTGAGGGCTTCGGAAGAGTCACGGTGGAGGCGATGCGGGCGGGGAAGCCGGTGATCGGGGCCCGGAGTGGGGGAACGGTCGAGTTGATTCGTGATGGTTTCAATGGTCTTCTCTATACTCCCGGCAGCCACACGGAATTGGCCGAAAGAATCAGGTATCTGTATGAGCAGCCGAGTCTCGCGGCAAGAATGGGACAAAATGGCCGGCGCTGGGCATCTGTGCAGTTTACTGAAAAGCGCTATGCGGAGGGTGTCCTGGATGTTCTGAATGCCTGCCTCGCAAGGAGCGGGCGCCGCGGAAATGCCGGGAGATCGCTATCGATGGCGTCGAAGCAGGCCGTCCAGGGAAGCGAAGCCCGGGCCGAGCAGCACTAACGCCAGGGCCATCCAAAAGGACAGCCACTCAAGCGCCCACCCTCCCACATGCGTAAAAGGTGCTTTTGTCGCGAGGGTTTCCACGAGGATCGCAAGTGCTAAGAACAATCCCGAGAACCGAGTCATCAGGCCGACCACGAGTAGGATTCCGGCGCAGAATTCTGCGATCTCGATTCCCGGCCCCAGCACGGCGGGGCCGGGGAGGCGGAGTTCCTGCCATATGGACATGACCGCGGCGGGATTGGAGACTCTGGACCATCCGTGGATTACCGTAAGAGTCCCCAACCCGATCCGCAGGAACAACGGCGCCAATCCCAGGGTATGGATGCGGTTGCTCGTAGACAACAATGACCTCTCCGGCGGGACCGCCTGGCTCAGTCACACTGAACTTCGTTGCTGAATCGGGAGATCCTAGTCTGGGATCGCTCCTTGAAAAAGATCCCGTATGCACCCCAGGAGGTGTAGGCATGTGCCGCTCTGCCGAGGCCGAGAGTGATCGAATCTACGGCCTCCCCGAGGCCCCTACATTTGGGTCCCGTGAGATCGGCCGGCAGGTCAGACGAAGGCTCGCTCCGTTGCTGCCGCAAAAACTTCGTCGTTTCATCCGCCTTCTCAAACGAGCCGAATTCTACACGCCTTTGGTCGATGTCGCCGAGGTCGAACGGGATCGCGCTCGTGTGTTTGACCGCGCACGGCAGGTGTTGGGGATCGATCTGAACGACGCTGGTCAGCGTGCGTTGTTCGACGAACTCGTGCCCCTCTATTCAAAGGTGCCCTTTCCCGACCTGAAACACTCGGGCATGCGATACTATTTCCTGAATCCCAGCTTCCCCTGTCCGGATGCGATCATGCTCTACTCGATCATGAGGCGCTTCCGCCCCCACCGGATCGTCGAATTCGGGTGCGGGTTCTCTTCTTGCGTGATGCTGGACACGATTGAGCGGTTCCTGAACGGCACCGTGCATTGCACGTTCGTTGATCCATACCCCGCGCTGCTCCGTTCCTTGGTCAGGCCGGGAGATCTTGAATATCACTCGTTGGTCCCCCGCAGGGCTCAGGATACGCCATTGTCGATGATCGAAGGGCTCAAGGAGAACGACATCCTGTTTATCGATTCGACGCACGTGGTGAAGACGGGCAGCGACGTGCACCATTTGCTGTTCGAGGCGATCCCTCGGCTCAAGCCCGGGGTTCTCGTCCACTTCCATGACATGTTTTGGCCATTCGAATATCCGGAGAACTGGATCTTCGAGCAGTGTTTTTCTTGGAATGAACTGTACGCCGTCCGGGCGTTCCTTCACTACAATACGGAGTTCGAGATCCTGTTTTTTACGAACTGGTTCCAAGAGCAGCATGAACACCTCTTGCGCCTCAACATGCCGCTCTGCCTCAGAGGTGGCGGCGGCAGCCTGTGGTTGCGCCGGCGTGCCCGCAGCACGGCAGTCGGCGGCGTGTAGGGGCACAGTGTGGCGCCGGCACCATCACGGGTCCCGCGAGTGCTCCCGCCCTTGCCGCGTCTTCGAACCATCCAACGATCGGGTATGCTGCCCCTGTTCGCCATGGTCGCCGTGGCCGTCATTTCGCGATCTCCCCTGTCGGCCGGGGCCAGCTTCAACGCCACACCCCTCCAAACGAACGGGATGCATCGCGTCATTCACGTCGATGTTCAGGATGGATCCGCATCCGATCGAAATCCGGGCACGGCGTCCGCCCCGCTACAGACAATCGGGCGGGCCCTTCAAATCGCCTTCGCCCAGAATGCAAACGCTCTGCCGGTCACCATATTCATTCATCCGGGTACCTATCGCGAGACTCTCTCGATTGCGGCAGGGGGGGCAGACGTCGCTCTCACGCTCCAGGCGACCGAGAACGGAAAGGCGGTGGTCTCAGGATCAGACGTCTGGAAAGGGTGGAGGCCGTGGGGAGACCGGGGCATCTTCGTGCATCCTTGGCTCTTTTCGTGGGGGTTGGCCCCCGTCCCGGGGGGATGGCCGAAGATTCACGATGTCCTTCGGCGGCGCGAGATGGTTTTTGTCAACGGGCTGCTGCTCAGCCAGGTGTTGGGACCGGAGAACTTGGCCCCGGGAGCGTTCTATGTCGATGATCGGGCGCACCTCATCTACATCTGGCCACGAGAGGCCGTCGATCCCGGGACGGCAATGATCGAAGTTGCCGTTCGGGACCCCGTGGTCCTCGTATCCGGTCGCACGAACCTCACGATTCGGGGGCTTGTCTTTCAGCATGCGGCGACCGCTCCTGACGCCTCTGCTGTGACGGTCAACAATTCGACAAACGTGCTCATCGAGGATTCCACGTTCCAATGGAACAACTGGGGCGGGCTCGCCATAAACACGTCGGTAAACGCGACCGTGAAGCGCAGTGTCGGCAACCACAATGGCGCACGAGGGATGTCCACGTGGAAGGACAAGAACGTGCTGTTCGAAGATAATGAGACCTCCTTCAACAATTGGCGCGGATCCTGGGGGGATTTTTACAGCTGGGCAACCGCTGGGATCAAGAACATGTTCGTCCACAAGGGGGTGTTCCGCCGCCACCGATCCATCGGAAATCACACGTGGGGATTCTGGCTCGACACCGACAATCAAGATGTGACCGTGGAAGACGGCGTCTGGTGCAACAACAACGCCGGAGCGTTTGTCGAGGCGAGCCAAGGACCGATCACGCTTAGCGGATCCGTCATCTGCTTGAACAACTCCACCTCCTTAGGAACGAGCATCTCGCAAAACGTCACGCTGCGGAACAACATCATCTACAACACCGCACCGTACCCGCTGCTCGAGATCAACGACCTTTCCTCGGGCGTTGTGCGGGACTGGGAAACCGGCCAGACGATGACGCTGCGGACACAGCGGTGGACGCTCTGCGGGAATGTCTTCATCAGCGCGGGACGGTCTGAGCACCTTTTCTCCGTCCCGGACTGGAATTTCTTCTTGAGCACGCTGCGGTCGGCCCGTAACGACTACTGGAATCCGTATACGCGCGGCGCCTTTTGGCTCAGAGGATCCCCGGGGTCGGGGCAGACGTTCGACCTCCCAGGCTGGCAGAGGCTGGTGGGGCAGGATGCCGACTCAATTTTTGCCGACCCGCGATTGACCGACCCGACCAGGGGCGACTTCCAGCCGCTGCCGGACAGTCCGTGGCACAGATGCTAGACCGCTTCGAGCCTGTGGGGTCCGATCCCGATCGCGCCGCTCCACCGGCGCGCGGAATGTGCGTGCTGACGATTCACCGCGTGGTCGAGGAATGCGAGCGCGACCACGATATCACGTGGGCGTCATTCCGGGGCTTGCTCGACGCGATTGCCGCGTCCGGCGCGCCGACGGAGACGGAGTTGCTTCGCAGCCCTCTTACCGAAACGGCGACGGTTGCGCTGACCTTTGACGACGGCACAAGCGACCACGCCGGCGTGGCGCAGGAGCTCGCCCGAAGGGAAATGCGCGGGATTTTCTTTATCCCCGCAGGGAAGGTGGGCACACGGGGCAGGCTCGGCACCCAGCAACTCCAGGAGATTCATGCCCTAGGCAACACTGTGGGGTCTCACGGATGTGACGACGTGCTTCTGGATGAGACGCTTTCGCCTTGGGAGATTACCCATGAAATGCGTGACTCGAAACAGCAATTGGAAGATGCTCTGGGGGCACCGGTTCGGTACTTCGCCCCACCGGGAGGACGGATGGGGGGACTCTCCGCCGGCGCATTCCTGCGGCACGGATACGAAGCATCGCGGTCGATGGCGTGGGGGATTTATCGATCCGTGGAAGAGCGCTGGACGATCCCCAGCATTCCGGTCACGGAGTTCACACTGGCTCGCGGATGGGTTGAGCATGCCGTGCGGGCGCATACCCTCCCCCTCGCCATGCGGTGCATGTGGATCCTTAAGGACTTGTTGCCCGAGGCGGTGCGGCTCCCGGTACGCAAGATGCTCCATCAACCGTTCAAGCTCACTCGATAACGGGGGGGTCCATTTCCGATGAGACTCGGCATCTTCGGAACGGGGTACGTTGGTTTGGTCACATCCGTATGCTTTGCCGAGTTGGGCCACTCGGTGGTGGCTATGGACAAGGACTCCGACGTGGTCACGAGGCTTTCCGACGGCGCGTTAACCATCTACGAGCCGGGATTGCAGGAATTGCTGAGGTCAAACCTTCGGGCCGAGCGGCTCTCGTTTACGACCGATGCCGGCGAGGCCCTGGATTCTGCTGAGGTGGTGTTCCTATGCGTCGGGACTCCCTCGCGATCCGATGGGAGGGCAGATCTCTCCCAGGTTGAGCAGGTGGTCCGCGGCATCGCTCCCTTGGTCGATGGCTACAAGCTCATCGTTGAAAAGAGTACCGTACCGGTCAACACGGCGTATTGCATCGACCGGGCGATCCGTCAGTTGGGCGTGGAGGCCGAGTGCGAGGTGGCAAGCAATCCCGAGTTCCTGCGCGAAGGCTCAGCGGTCCACGACTTTCTCCACCCTGACAGAATAGTCATAGGAGCCGACTCCGAGCGCGCTCGTGGGCTGCTGCTCGAGCTCTACCAGCACGACTTTGGGTGCCCGATCTTGGTGACCAGCGTCAAGATGGCCGAGCTCATCAAACACACCGCGAACGCGTTTCTCGCCACAAAAATCTCGTTTATCAACATGGTGGCGGATCTGTGCGAGAAGGTCGGCGGCGATGTCGATACCATCGCCAGAGGCATAGGTCTTGACCATCGCATTGGGACCCACTTTTTGCGGGCAGGGCTGGGATTCGGCGGGTCGTGCTTCGGCAAGGATCTCAAAGCCTTTGTCAGGATCGCCGACGAGGCGGGAGTCGACTTCGCGCTGTTGCGAGAAGTGGAGAAGATCAACACATCCCGTGTGGATGCCCTGCTCAAAAAGCTTGACCAGGCCTTGTGGGTGCTGCGCGACAAAACGGTGGGCGTGCTGGGAGTGGCGTTCAAGGACAACACCGACGATATCCGAGAGGCGCCAAGCCTGCGGATCATCCCGCGGTTGCTGGAGAGCGGTGTTACGCTTCGCATCTATGATCCCCAGGCGGCGGGGAAGCTTGCCACGCTCTATCCGGCGGATGAGCAGCTGACCTATGTTGAATCCGCATATGAGGCCAGCCGGGGGGCTCATGCACTCCTCGTGTTGACAGAGTGGGAGGAGTTCCAATCGCTGGACTTCGCCTGCGTCCGCTCGTTAATGCGCACGCCCGTGATCGTCGATGGCCGAAATCTCTTCGAAGCCGGACGGATGCGGAAGCACGGGTTTGAGTACTATAGCCTCGGCCGCGGTGACGCGATCCTCGAGCGGGCCACTGGGTGAACGTTAGAACTTCAATGTCTTGTGCGCCTGTTCCACGTACTCATTTGTGAACGCGGCTGAGGGATTGACGCGGCTCGGATTCGCGACCACTTGCTTGTCGAACGCCGACAGCACCTTCGCGATCGTCTGAAGACCCGCAAGCGGCACCCGGCCGTCCAGGGAGAACATCTCGAGGTTCTCCTTGAGGGACGCCACGTATAACGCTTTATCCGACTGGTAGAACTGCTCGGGCATTTTGTCCGCGATCTCCTCGGCGGTGTGGGTCTTGATCCAATGGAGGGCCTTGACCGAGGCCGTCGCCAGCGCCTGCACCGTCTTCGGGTTCCGCTCCATGAACGCGGGGGTCGTGTACAGTCCGCCGGCCGGATAGGGGCCGCCAAACACCCGTATCGTGCCGAGCGTGGTCCGCGTGTCGGCCAGGATCTGCACGTCCCCGCTCTTCGCCAGGATCGTGATCGTCGGATCGACGTTGACGAGCGCGTCCACCACCCCGCGCCGCGCGGCCGCAACCGCCGTAGCCGCCGTGCCGATCCCGATGTACGATGCGTCATCTGGTGAGATCCCGCTCTTCGCGAGCATGTACTGGGCGAAGAAGTTGGTGCTGCTCCCGGGCGCGGTGACCCCGATCTTCGCGCCCCGGAGATCCCCAGCGGTCTTGATGCCCTTCGCCTGCCCCGCCTTGGTCACCGCGAGCACGAGCCCGGGGTAGCGATCGTAGAGCACGAACATCTTGATGCTCTTCCCCTGGGCCTGCATCTCGATTGTATGGTCGATGAACCCGCAGACCACGCTGGCGCTTCCCCCCAAGATCGCCTCGAGGGCCTTGGCCCCGCCGGCGACATCCACGATGTCGACGTCGACGCCCCCTTCCTTAATGTAGCCTAACTGTTGCGCCAGCGTGAGCGGCAGGTAAATATACAGCGGCTGCCCGCCCACGGCCAGCGTGAGCTTCGGGGTCTCGACCTGGGCGCTTCCGCTCCCCGCTAAAACCGCGAGCAGCGCACCTATGATGACGCCGATCGCGAGGGTCCTCCGCATTCCACACCTCCAGGCCTGACGCGCCGGCGCGGCAGGGCTCACTCGGGATAGATACGGGCGCGGCCCGGAGCCCTCCTTCCGTCGGCCACCATCACCCCCGCTCCATGTGTGCGGCCGGGGGCTTCCACGCGAGAAGCCGGCGCTCCACCCCGGTGACCAACAGGTCCACGGCGAGGGTGAAGGCCGCCAGCACGGTCATGCCCGCGAACACCCCGGTCGTGTCGAACGTGCCCTCGGCCTGGGCGATCACGTACCCGAGGCCGCGGGCCGAGCCGAGGTACTCGCCGACTACGGCGCCGACAAGCGCCAGGCCCACGCTGGTATGGAGGCTGCTGAGGATCCAGACCATCGCGGAGGGCAGCAGGACGTGCCGGACGAGGTCCCGCTCGGTCGCGCCCAGCATCCGCGTGTTATTGAGGAGGTTCCGGTCCACCTCGCGGATGCCCTGGTACGTGTTGAAGAACACGATGAAGAACACCAGGGTGACTCCAAACGCGACTTTGGACAGGATGCCCAGCCCGAACCAGAGGGTGAAGATCGGGGCGAGGACGACGCGCGGCAGGGCGTTGCCGATTTTCAGGTATGGCTCGAAGATGCCCGACAGCGTGGGGATCCGGGCGAATGCGAACCCGAAGACCACGCCCAGCCCCGCGCCGATGACGAACGCCAGAACGGTTTCGAGCGCCGTGGTCCAGAGGTGCCGGTAGATCGACCCCTTGAGGAACCACTCCGCGACCCGCGACCCGATCGCCGACGGGCGGCTGAAGAAGAACGGGTCGACCCACCCCCGCTGCGTGCTGATCTGCCACGCCATGACCAGCACAAGCAAGACCCCCAGCTGATGGGGGAGGAGACGGTACCGGCCCGGCATCACACGTCCGTCTCCACGGCCGCCGCGTGCTTCTGCGCCGCGTATGCCCGCAGCACCTCTCCTCGGAGCTGCCCCCAGATCGTCTGGTACACTTGGCGGAACCCCGGATGCAGTCGCACCTCGGTGACGTCACGCGGCCGCGGGAGCGTCACCGGATGCGACCCGATCACACGCGTTCCGGGGCCCGCTGCGAGGACAAGCACCCGGTCGCTCAGGGCGATCGCCTCTTCCAGATCGTGGGTGACGAACAAGATCGTCTTCCGGTCGTCCTGCCAGAGTGCGAGGAGGTCGTTCTCCATTAGTTCGCGCGTCTGGATGTCGAGCGCGCTGAACGGCTCGTCCATCAGGAGGATCGCCGGACCGACGATGAGGCTCTGCGCGAGGGCGACCCGCTTGCGCATCCCGCCGGAGAGCTGATGCGGGAACCGGTTCTCGAACCCGGCGAGCCCCACGCGCGCCAGCCATCGCCGCGACTCATCGTGGGCGCGGCCGCGCGGCCACCGGTGAAGGAGCGGCCCCAGCATGACGTTGTCGAGCGCCGTCTTCCACGGCAGCAGGACGTCCTGCTGGAACAAGTAGGCGGCGTGGCGGTTGAGCCCCTCGAGGTGGGCGTTGAATGTGAGGACCCGTCCGCGCGTGGGACGGAGCAGGCCGGCGGCGAGGCTGAGGATCGTGGACTTCCCGCAGCCGGTCGGCCCGACGATCGCGAGGAACTCTCCGCGCGCCACGCTAAACGTGACGCGCTCGAGCGCCGGATACATCGTCCCTCCCGGGACCGCGAAGCCCCGGCTGACGTCGTCGAATATGAGCGCCGGGGAGGCTTGGTTGGTGGGGGTCACGACAGAGCGGCCGGGCTCAGGGTGATAGGTGTCGAGATATTGGGGCCGGCGGGACGCTGATCGGTCCCGCCGGCCCCGGGGAAGGCGTTGCGCTCGCTACTTCCAGGTCGCGTAGATCGCGGCCCACTTCTCGTTGGGCGTCACGGTCACGCCTTCGAGGTGGCTGCTCGTGACCATGTAGAAATCCTGGCTCCACAGCCAGATCCACGGCGCGTCGTTCCAAATCACCTGCTGGGCCTCCTTGTAAATTGCCTTGCGCTTCTCCGGGTCCACTGTGGTCTGGCCCTGGATCAACAGGTCATCCACTTTCGAGTTCTTATAAAACGTGGACTCCAGGCCCGTCGGCGGCCATTGTTTGGAGTAGAACTGCCCAAAGAGCGCGCCGTCCGCGTCGAGATACTGCGTTGCCCAACCCAAGATGAAGATCTGCAGCGGGGTCCGGTCGAGGGGCGTGAGGAGCGTCCTGACGTAGGTCGGCCAGTCGCTCGTGCTCAGCGTCGCCTTGATCCCCACGTTGGCCAGCTGTGCCGCGATCCCCTGCGCGACCTGGTAGTCCTGGATGTATCGGCCGGTCGGCGTATGGAACGTAACCGCGAAGCCGTTGGGGAAGCCCGCCTCGGCGAGAAGCTGCTTGGCCTTGACCGGGTTGAACGGCCACCCGCCGGACTGGATCTTCGTATAGCCGAACAGGAACGGCGTCGTCGGCGACTCCAGGATCGTACCAAGGCCGAAGACGATGCTCTGGATGAGCGCTTTCTTGTTGACGGCGTAGTTGAGCGCTTGGCGAACTTTGATTTCCTTGAGCGGTCCGTACTGGTTGTTCAGCCCCACGAAGACGTTCCGGTCACTCGGGCCCTGCACGACCTTGAGGCTGGCGTCTTTCCGAAGCGCGGGCACATCCGGCGCGGGTGGCTCGAACGCCATCTGAACGTCCCCCGCCCGCAGCATCGTCTCGCGCGTGCCTGCGTTGGCCACGACCCGGAACTCCACCTCATCGAACGTGGGTTTCCGTCCCCAATAGTTCGAGTTTTTCACTAAGGTGATATGGTCGCCGTGGACCCACTCCTTGAACCGGTACGGGCCGGTGCCGGCGTCCACGGGCCCGAGGGGAATCTTGTCGTTCCCGATCTTCTTGACGGCGGCGGGCGACAAAATATGGCCGGGTCCCGCGGCCATGCGCCCCAGCAGGGTGGGGCTCGGCTGCTTCAAGTGGAGCGTGATCGTGTAGGGATCAGGCAGCTCGATCTTGCTCAGGTCGATATCCGTGAAGTAATAACGATTAGGGTTCCGCACGTTCGGGTCGAGCCATCGCTCGATGTTGAACTTGACCGCCTCGGCGTTGAAATCGGTGCCGTCATGGAACTTCACGCCTTGCCGGAGTTTGAACGTGTAGGTGAGCCCGTCCTTGCTCACCGTCCACGAGGTGGCCAGCATCGGCACGAGC
Organism: bacterium; assembly: GCA_035703895.1. Taxonomy (NCBI): domain Bacteria; species bacterium. The sequence continues at coordinate 14,820 of DASSXJ010000051.1, forward strand.
TTCGTGTACTGCGGCTGGCCGGGCTGGATCCCCGAACGTTCGTCATCTGGCCAAACCAGCGAGTCGAACATGTAGTCGACCATGTTGGCGACGGTGGTGGTCGTCTGCCCCTCGGGGTCGAGCGTATCGGCGTCGATTCCGACGGCTATCTTGATCGAGGTCAGCGCTGCGGCCTGACCGCCTTGTGGGGTGCCGATCAAGGTGAACCCGACGACACAGGCCAGGGCCAAGATCACCGCCGGTGCGAGCTGCCTCCGCTTCATTGTCGCGCCCCCTCTTCCCGCCTCGAGCGCCCCCCGCCCCCTCACGCGTCGATCATCGGGCGCCAGGCATGTGTAGACTGCCCTGTTGTACGCGTCTCGGCGACGAAACTCCTCTCCCCAATCACAGAGGGGCCGTCCCGACCTGTCTATTGTATGCACTCTGGCCACGGGGATCCGAGTCGAGCCTAGCCAGCCTGCGTCGTGGGAAGTAGAATAATGGATGGCCTGCGCGGAGGGGTGCGAGAGCTCGGCTGAATCGGGCGGTCTCGAAAACCGCTATGGCTGCAAGGCCATCGGGGGTTCAAATCCCTCCCCCTCCGCCACTTACCGTTGCTCGGCCACTTATTATGCTACCAAGAGAAAATCTGCAAATGATCATTCGGGTCCGCCCCTGCCAGATGCTCCACAATGTACGGATCATCCGGCGTTTGCCAACTAATCAGCGGGCCCGCAATCTGTTGGGAGGTGCAGAGTGCCACATTGAGCGCACGCCAGTCCCTGGCCGGCGACCTTGAGAACACATATACGGAACGGTCGTTACTACAGGCCAGCTTCTCGACCAGCAGCGATCCCCTCGACACCTGCCAACTCGTGAGCGCACTCGCGATTGTTTGACC
>DASSXJ010000052.1 GCA_035703895.1 bacterium
GTGGCGACGCGCCCCGATTTCATCGTGGCGGACTCCGGAAGCGACGACATCGGCCCGGGCTCGCTGGGATCGGATACGTCGACGAGCCCCGAGGCGTGGCAGCGGCACGATCTCGAGCACATCCTGCTGGCGTCGCGCAGACTGGGCGTGCCCATGCTCATTGGGTCCGCCGGCGACACCGGCGCCAACAGCCGCGTCGACCGGTATGTGGAGATGATCCGCGAGATCGCCGCGCGCCATGCCCTCCCGGCGTTCCGGCTCGGATATTTCTACTCCGAAGTCCCGAAGGATCTGCTGCGGAGCCGGATGGCCGCCGGCGAGGCCGTCACCGGGCTGAACGGCCGGCCCGATCTGAGCCCGGAGGACCTCGCGGCCACGGATCGCGTCGTGGCCATGGCCGGCATCCACCCGTACAACAAGCTCCTCGATCTCGGGGCCGACGTCATCATCGGCGGCCGCAGCAGCGACTGCGCGATCTGCGCCGGGCCGGCCATCCGCGCCGGTTTCCCGGAAGCCCTCTCCTACTACCTCGGTAAGGTCCTCGAATGCGCCTCCTTCTGCGCGGAACCGTACGGGGCCAAGGAGAGCGTGATCGGCGAGATCTCGATGGAGGACGTGAGGGTGACCGCGATGCACCCGGAGCAGCGCTGCACCATCGCGTCGGTCTCCGGGCATGCCATGTACGAGCGCTCAAACCCGTTCCTTGAACATGTGCTCGGCGGGGTGCTGGAGATGACTGGCTGCCGCTACGAGCAGCACGACGAACGGACGACGCGGATCACGGGGCCGGTGTTCACGCCCGCCCCCGAGCTCCGGGTGAAACTGGAGGGCGCCGGCAAAGTCGGGGAGCGCTATGTTGGGATTGCCGGCGTGCGCGATCCCTATACGGTGGCCAACATCGACCGTGTCATCGCGTGGGCCCGGCAGCAGGTCGAAGAGCGCTTCGGCCGCAGCGGGTATGAACTCCATTATCAGGTGTTTGGGCGGAACGGGGTCATGGGCGATCTCGAACCGGTGAAGACGCCGGCGCACGAGTTGGGCATCGTCGTCTACGGCGTCGCGCCCGACAAAGCGATGGCCGAGGAAGTCTGCATGACCGGCACGCGCCAGCTGTTCTACGCGCGCCTGCCCGAGGTGAAGGGCACGGCGGGCGGCGTGGCCTTCCCGCTCGACGAGGTGCTCCCGGCAAGTCCGGCCTACCGCTGGACCATCAACCATACCCTGCGGGTCGACGATCCGCTGGAACTCTTCCCGCTGCATCTCGTCGACGTCGGGACGCGGGTGGAGGCGGCGAGCCGGCGATGAACACCGCCAAACTGTCGACGCTCGCGAAGGTCGTACGCAGCAAGAACGCCGGGGTCGATAAGATCACGTTCGATATCATCTTCGCCGACCGCGGAACGTACGAACGGACGACGCGGAGCGGCGCGATCACGAAGGCCTCGGTGGCGCGCCTCTACGGAATTCCAGAAACGCGCATCTCCGACTTTGTCGAGTTCGACCCGGCGTGCGCGATCAAGTTCACCGTCTACCGTACGCGGCCGAGCGGGAGCCCGGGCGACCCCGACATCTTCGGGGCCCAGCAGTACGCGCCGCTGCTCGACATCGAGATTCCCATCGCGTAGCCGGCCGCGCGATGTGGGGGGGTGTGTGATGCGAGGGAGGACATGGGGGATCCTGACCGCCGCGCTGCTCACCCTGTGTGTGGCCAATGCGACGGACGTGTACGCGCGGACGTTGTCGTTTGTGCTGGACACGACGCCGAACCGCGCCACGGAGGCCCAGGCGATTGTCGCGCAGCTGGACCGCGCCGGCATCACCGCGCAGGTCCGGGTCTGGCAGCTGTCGGTGCTGATCGCGCAGATCCAGGCGGGCCAGCGTGTCGCGTACACGACCGATTGGGGCAGCGCCTACTTCGATCCGTTCGATCTGGCGGTGCCCAAATTTGTGACGCGCGCCCGCGGGAATTTCTCGTTCTATTCCAGTCCCGCCGTGGACCGGGATATGGCGGTGGCCTCCAGCACGGGCAACGAGGCGGCCCGCAAAGCGGCGTACTTCGACGCGCAGCGCACGCTCTATAATGACGCGCCGTGGTCGTTCGGCTACGTCCTGCAAAACATCGAGGCGCAGTCGACCGCGGTGGCGGGCTGGGCCCCCGCGGCCGACAACAGCGAGAGCATGTACCCGGCCAGCCTGCGAAGCGGCGACAGTCTGGTGATCGGGATGCGCAACGACTCGATCGCCCCGCTCGATCCGGGCATTCCCCCGACCGACAGGGAAGCTGTGCTGCGCAACATCTATGACGCGCTGGTGGCCCATACCTTGGACGGGAAGGTCGTGCCCCAGCTGGCGACCTCCTGGCGCAAGGTTGGTCCGGCGGTCTACGACTTTACGCTCCGCCCCGGCGTCAAATTTCAGAACGGCGACCCCCTCACGGCCGATGACGTGGTCTTCACGTTTCAGCGCGTATTGACCCCCGGCGCGATCAGCGGGCAGTCCAGCACCCGCAAGGACCTCCTCGGGCCGCTGCTCCGGGTCCAGAAGCTCGACGACACGCACGTCCGGTTCGTGTACGGCGCGGCGTTCCCGGAGGCGCTCTTGCTCCAGGCGCTCGTCCATTTTCAGATCGTACCCCAGAAGTATCTCCAGCAGGCCGGCGAGGCGGGGTTTATCGCCAAGCCGGTCGGCAGCGGCCCGTTCCGGTACGTACGGGGCGCGCTGAACGCAGAGATCGTGCTGGAGCGCAACGATTCCTACTGGGCCGGCCCGGCGAAACTGCGGCAGGTCATCTTCCGGATGATGCCGGAGCCCTCCACGCGCATCGCCGCGCTGCTATCGGGCGAGGTGCAGATCATCCAGGAGGTGCCGCCGGATCTCGTCGACCGGCTGAAGAGCAGCCCGAACGTCCAGGTGCAGACCGCCGAGGGAACGCGATCGTACGAGATCGAGCTGAATAACAAGGCGGACCCCTTCAACGATCCGCGCGTGCGCCAGGCGCTGAACTACGCGATCAATTGGGACCCGATCCTCAAAGACATCTACCACGGCTACGCGAAACGGCTGGCCACCGCGTTTCTACCGACGGGGTTCGGGTATGATCCGTCGCTCAAGGCGTATCCCTACGACGCGGTGAAAGCGAGAGAGCTGCTGAAGCAGGCGGGGTACTGAGGGCGAGGCGCGGTTCGACCCGCGAACCCATGCGCTGGCTGCGAATCGTCCATCGGGTGCTGCTGGCCATTCCGGTGGCGTTGGGCGTCGCCGTGCTCGCGTTTTTCTCGCTGCACTTACTCCCCGGCGATCCCGTTCAGATCATGCTGGGAGACACGACCAGCAGCGCCGCGCTCATCCGCTCCGTGCAACACGAACTCCACTTGGACCAGCCCCTGCACGTCCAACTGGTTCTCTTCCTCACCCAGCTCGCGCATGGCGACCTGGGCACGTCGATCGTCCAGCACCGGCCGGTGGCGGCCTTGATCGCGGAAGCGCTGCCCGCTACGATCGAGCTCACGGCCGCGACGATCGTGATCGCCGTGTTGATCGCGGTGCCGCTGGGGCTCGTGAGTGCGCTTCGGCCCGGATCCTGGGTCGACCGCGCGGTGCTCTCGACTTCGCTGCTCGGCGCCAGCATGCCGGCGTTCTGGTTCGGGCTGCTGCTGATCCTGTTCTTCGCGGTGAACGGCCGCCTGCTCCCGACGTCCGGCCAGATCGACCCCGCGATCGGCGTGCCGCCGGTCACGGGGTTCCTGCTCGTCGACAGCCTGCTCGCCGCAAATGGAGCGGCCGTCATCAGCGTCCTCCGCCATCTCGTCATGCCGGCGCTCACGCTCGGGGTCGTCTTTGCGGCCGTTCTCGCCCGGACCATCCGCTCGTCCATGATCGAGGCGCTGCATCGCCAGTACGTCACGACGGCTCGCGCCAAAGGGCTTTCCGAGGCGGCGGTCGTCATCAAGCACGCGCTTCGGAACGCGCTCATCCCCGCGATCACGGTCGCCGGGCTGCAGATCGGCGAACTCCTCGGCGGCAACATGATCGTCGAGACGGTGTTCGCATGGCCGGGGCTCGGACGATTGGTCGTCAACTCGATCTTCGCCCGGGATTACCTCGTGGTGCAGGCCGCGGTGATGCTCTATGCTCTCACGTACGTCGCCGCCAATCTGGCCGTCGACGTCGCGTACACCGTGCTCGACCCACAGATGGAAGTGGCGTGACCCCCGCCCGGCGCCTCGGTTGAGCGCGAGCACGCTCTCCCTCCTGTATCCGATGCGGCGGCACGGCGCCCGCGCCCTGTCATCCGTGCACCGGGTCTCGGCCGGGCTCGCGGCCGAATCCGTCGGATGTGCCGCCGGGGTGCTGGTGGCGCTGTATGTGCTCGGGGCCGTGTTCGCGCCGCTCATCGCACCATACAGTCCGGCGGCCACCGATCTCGCCGCGCGCCTCGCGCCGCCGTCGTCGGTCCACTGGCTCGGGACCGATGCGCTCGGCAGAGACGTGCTCTCCCGGATGATCTACGGCGCCAGGGTGAGCATCCTGGTCGGCGTGCTCACGGTCGGGCTTTCCGCCGTGGCGGGGACGGCGCTCGGGATGTTGGGCGCGTACGTTCGCGGCGGCATCGACATGATCGGCGCGCGTCTCGTCGAACTGCTGCAGGCGTTTCCATACCTCATCTTCGCCATCGGCATGATGGCGTTTCTCGGGCCCGGTTTTTGGAACCTCATTTGGGCGCTTGCGCTCAAGGGCTGGATCGAGTTCTACCGGCTCGCCCGCGGGGAGACGCTGTCGCAGGCCAACCGGGAATACGTGGAGGCGGCCCGGGCGATGGGCTACCCCAACTCCTGGATCCTCGTGAGCGAGATCCTGCCCAACATCGTGAACACGGTGGCCGTCGTGGCGCTCTTGCGCTTGGGCTACTTTATGGTCCTCGAAGCGTCGCTGTCGTTTCTCGGCGTCGGCATCCCGCCGAGCATTCCGGCCTGGGGCTCCATGATCAACGAGGGCCGGAACGTCCTGTTCACCGCGTGGTGGGTGAGCACGATCCCAGGACTCGCGCTCCTCGTCCTCGTGCTGGCCGTTAATCTCTTCGGCGAGCGGATGCGGGAGATTCTCGATCCACACACCGCCGCCCGATAAGGCGGCTACCAGCCGTCACGTTCCCGGGGGGACGGTCGCCTGCACTCGGGCGTAGTCCTCGGGCGTGTTGACGTTCACAAACGAGCGGAGGTCGGGGTCGAACCGGCGGAGCTCCTCGACTTCGACGGTGCGCACGCGCACATCCTTGAGAAATCCTGTATTGCGCCCCCGGCGCGCGATGCATCGCCGGATCGGTTCCAAGCACGCAGGCGTGTAGACGGCGTGGAGGGGTTCATAGTCCCCGCCGTGCCGGGGGATCACGACGTCCACCCCCTCGGCGAGCGAGCCGAGGTAGAGGACGAGGGCGGGGTTCAAGAACGGCATATCGCAGGCGCACACGAACGTCGGCCCCCCCGTGTGCAGGACCCCCGTGAAGATCCCGACCAGAGATTGACGCCCGGGAAGGGCATCGGGTACGAGCCGGACTCCGAGGTGCTGGTAGAGCTCGGGCGTGTTGGTCACGATCAGGATCTCGGGACAGGCCTCGCGAAGCCGTGCGATCACCGCTTCGATCAGGGTGGTGCCGCCAATCGGCAGCAAGGCCTTCGGCCGCCCCATCCGCCGGCTCTCGCCGCCCGCAAGAATCACGCCTCCCAGCGTCACGCCCACGATCTTCCGCTCGTCGCCGGGGAGTCCTGCCGGTGTGTATCGTGATCCTAATACCCATGACATGAAAACCGCGACGACCGCGTTGGACAGCCTCGCCGTCCGGCGGCCTCGACCGACGCCTGAGGATCCTCAGCACCTACTTCGAGGAGCGGGTGGAGAATTATCTGGGTTTGGTGCACTTCGCATGCGCCCTCATCGTCTACCGACTGATGGTCTTAGGATAGGTTCTAAGACCACGTGGGTCGCTTTTGGCGTGCACACGTGCTCGGCGCATTGGTAACCGAGCTTGAGCATGTCGATGTTCGCGAACAACTGCTCGCCCGACCCGAGAAGTATCGGCGAAATGGCGAGATGGAGATGGTCAATCAGTCCAGCGCGCAGAAACTGTTGGATCGTGGCAACGCCTCCTCCAATGCGAATGTCTTTTTCGTTTGCTGCTGCGGAAGCCCGCTCTACGGCAGCATGAATACCGTCGGTGACGAAATGGAACGTAGTCCCGCCCGCCATCGAAATGGGGGCTCGCGAGTAGTGGGTCAGCACAAATACTGGAACGTGGTACGGTGGGTTTTCACCCCACCACCCTTTCCAGTTCTCGTCAGGCCAGGGCCCCCGGACAGGCCCAAACATGTTGCGTCCGATGATCCATGCTCCGATGTTTTCGAAACCACGCGCGGCAAAATCATCGTCAATTCCTGTCGTTCCGCCGTCTCTTCCATGCATGCGTTGAAAGGCGCGAGTCGAAAACACCCAATCGTGCAACGCCAAGCCGCCAATGCCGAGTGGATTCTCAAGGCTTTGACTTGGCCCAGCACTGTACCCGTCGACCGAAATCCCAAACGCGTGGACTCTCATCTTAGGCATGAGCCAATGCCTCCTCCTGACGCGGCTTCGAAGCCGCCGCTCCCGAACGGTTCTGCGGTATTAACCCGCGCGCCGGCCACCCGTCGGATCCGGCTCACTACATGGTCGAGCGGGCGCACTCGGAATCGACATAGCCCGCAGGCCAATTACGGCCTCCCCAAAGGGTTTTGGGATAGGCTCTAAGGAATAAGGGGACTCAGGAGAGTTATGGGTGGATCAGATTCACCTGTTCATTATATGCGGGTCTGACCGGGAGCCGATGTGGGCGCTACCGATGATGACCGGGGGTTCCACCGGCTTTAAAGGGGGAGAGAGATGCAGAAGCTGGTGAACGCCAGCGCGATTGGCGTCCTCGCAACGGCAGTCTTAGTGGTCGTGCTCGCTTGGGTCGGAGTTGCTGTGGCGCAGCCGGCGGGTTCAGACCTGAGCGGTCACTGGATAATGACGATCACGGTGACGCAGGGGAACTCTGTGGATCAGGCGCGGTTAGGCCAAGGCGGCGATTTGTCCTGCGGCCAGAGCGGGACCCTCATGACGTGCTGGAGCCGAGACGGCAATATCCTCTTGGGGGGCGCGCGTGATGGCGCTGCGGTTCAGATGAAAGGGAGATGGGAACCAGAGGGAATACGCATCACGCTTACCGGGGAATCAGAGGTCATTCGCATGACGCTCGACGGGCGACTCGTCAATCCGACCCTGATGCAGGGTTACTTCGACGCGGACATTACTGTGGGGTTGGGCGATTACAAGGCGTCTGGGGAATGGAGGGCCATGAAGGCTGGCAACTAGCGTCGCTAACTCCAGGTCTCTTTAGCCACAGACTGAACCCGCTTCATCTGCTCGAACTGAACGCGCATCGCCATCGGCGTCACGCCGAACTCGTCCGCGAGCCGCTTGACCCGGTCCTCGAGGCTCAACTCCCCCTTGACTGGGCGTTCTTGCGAGATCGCGAACCATCGCTTCCGCACCTCGAAGAACGGCATCAGCAACTCCGCCGCGAATGCGCGGGCTTCGCGTTCATACAGGAGACGACGTTCCTCAAGCAGTCCCATCGTGGGCTTGCCGGGCTGAGTGCTCTCCACAAGCCGGTGGTCCAGCAGGACGTGGCCGAGTTCCTCGGCGAGAGCCCACCGTCGTTCCTGTTGCGAGGAGAACCGATGGCGCCGGTTGAGGATGATCGTTCGCCGGCCGGCAACATCGCCGATGGTCCCGCGGACCCCGTCGACAAGGACGCGCTCGACAACGGGCACACCCGCGAGGTCGATGATCGCCTGCACGTCCACAGGCGGCTTCTGGCGGGTGAGCGTGAGCAAGCCGCGGGCCCGGTCACGGGCAAGATCGTAGCGTATCTCGCGGCTCTCTGAAGAGGTCCGCATCCTCTGATAGGTTAGCAAGCGGTCGTGGCGCTGTCCGGCGTAGCGTGACCGTCCCTCGCGAAGACCGTCTGAGTCTCCAACCGCGCCATCCAGATCCAAGGGGACTTCTGGGATCGCGACATGGTGCTCTTGGCCGGAATAAAGCCGGTTTCGTGAAGAGTTTGATCAGGAGAGAGATCAATCACCAACCATCGTAAAGTGAGGTACTAACCGGTGCTGCAGACCGCGGGTAAGCATCTTAACCGAATCGAAGTTCAGCAAGGAACGGGCGTGAAGAGGAAGCTGGAAGCCAAGATCGCGCTCGTGACTGGGGGAACCACCGGCATTGGACTGGCGACGGCGAAGCTCTTTCACGCGGAAGGAGCGCGCGTGATCATAACGGGAAAGAACCGGGCGACTCTCGAGGTCGCGCGCGCGACCTTGCGCGGGATCGCCGAGGTTGTATCGTCCGACTCTGGAGACGCAGCAGAGATCGAAGACCTTTTCGCCCACGTGGCCAAGGAACACGGCGCGCTCGACGTGCTGTTTCTGAACGCGGGAATAGCTAGTTTTGGCACCATCGCGGCGATGGACGAAGCGAGCTTCAATGAGGTCTTCCGCGTCAACGTGAAAGGTCCCTGGCTCGCGTTGAAGGCGGCCATGCCCCTGCTCCGTCGCGGAGGCGCTGTCATCCTCAACGCTTCGATTAACGCGCATCTGGGGATGGCAGGCACGAGCGCGTATGCGGCGTCGAAGGCCGCGCTCCGCTCGTTCGCACGAACAGCGGCCTCCGAACTGGCCGAGCAAGGGGTTCGTGTCAACGCCATCAGCCCGGGACCCACCGATTCGGGGATCATTGAGAAGGTGCTCTCAGCCGAGGCCGCGGCGGCCGCCCGCGCTTCGCTCAAAGCCAGGATCCCACAGGGGCGATTCGGATCGACCGACGAGATCGCACGCGTGGTGCTGTTCCTCGCCTCCGACGACTCGTCTTTCATGACGGGAGCAGAAGTCGTCGTCGATGGAGGAATGACCCAGGTGTGATCTCCGCCCGAAACGTCCCCCGCATCGTAACCTATGAACTGAGCACGACCGGCCGAAGTAGACGCCGAGGCCCATCGCTAGGCCAGCTTGGACGGGTCACGGCATAGAGGAGAGTAGGACCACGGGAATCCGCAATGAAGAGCAAATAGGTGCAACTCAAATCAGGAGAGATGATCATGGAGGTCAACTTCATGCCTTTGGAACCGCCGGTAGGCGAATTCAATCTGAGCCCCCTCGAACGGCTGATTTACGGTCCTGGAAAAATAGCGGCCTTAAAAGATGAAATGGAGCGGCGCGAGTTGCACCGCGGGCTGGTGGTCACCACGGGCGGGGTGGCCGAGCTTCCGATCCTCAAAGAGGTCACCGGGGCGCTCGGTTCGCGGTGCGCCGGCGTGTTCGCCGGGGTGGTGATGCACGTGCCGCGAAAGACTACCGAGCTGCTGCAGAAGGAAATGGAGCGGTTCGAAGCCGATTCGCTGATCAGTTTCGGCGGCGGTAGTGCGATCGATTCCTCCAAGGCAGCGGCCTATGGACTATTGCCGGGGCGCGAACTCATCCATATCGCGGTTCCCACGACCGTCTCGGCGGCGGAATACACGTGGGGAGGCGGGGTTACGGACGAATCCACACGCGTGAAGAGCAGCGTCCTCTACGACCCGCGTGTGATGCCGCGCACCGTGATCAACGACCCGGCGATGACGCTCGCCACCCCGGACTGGCTATGGGTCACGACGGGGATGCGTGCTCTGGATCACGCCATCGAGTGCGCCTATGCCATTCGGCACCAGCCTATCAGCGACGCGCTCGCCAGTAAGGCAATCGCGCTGATGACGGAGCATCTGCCCGCGTCTGTCCGCACCCAGGGCGCTGAGCGGCTGGCCCACCGCGGGCACTGCCAGATGGCGGCCTGGTTCTCCATTTACGGCGCCATGAACACACGCTTCGGGCTTTCCCACCTGCTGGGCCATCAGATCGGACCGCGATGGAACGTGCCGCATGGCGTGACTTCGTGCATCACGCTGCCCAACTCGATGCGCTTCATGGCGGAGATGGCCGCCGGCCGATTCGGTCCTATTGCCGAAGGCTACAAAATTCCTTTCGACCCGGACAATCCTAAGGCGGCAGCGCTGGCCTGCGCGGACCGCACTGCAGAGTTCATCGCGCAATTCGACGTGCCGAAGACCCTGCGGGAGGCCGGCGTGCCGCGCGAGGAGCTGGGAGAGATCGTGGCTCCCATTGCACGCGAACTCGCACACATGGGAGTGGTCGATCGGCCGATGACGGAAAAGGAAGTGCTCGGGCTGCTGGAATCGGTGTACTGAGGAAAAGGCCCGAGCGCTCATCGCATGCGAACCAACTTGCGATCAAACTGGGGGACATAATCATCGGTGTCATTTTACAACCCTGATGTTTCCGAAACTCGATAACGTTTGTTTGTATCGGCGATACGCCGCGAAACACTAAGGAGGAGACAATCATGACATTAAGATCCTCTTCGTCGGAAGGCCGGGTGCAGGACGCGCTCTCGGGAAGACCCAAGGTTGCTATCGTCACGGGTGCGTCGAGTGGGATCGGCCTCGAGATGGTGAAGAAGCTGATCGAAAAGGGTTATCGCGTGGTTGCGAACTCTCGGAACATTACGTCCACTATGACGCTCCACAACACAGCCGACCTGAAACTGGTGGACGGCGACATTGGTATCGAGGAAACGGCCAAACATGTCGTGCGCACCGCAATTCAGACTTTTGGAACTGTCGATTTGCTGGTAAACAACGCAGGCGTCTTTATTCCCAAGCCCTTTACCGAGTACACCGCCGAAGATTTTCGGAGGGCAACGCAGACAAACCTGGCAGGATTCTTCTATGTGTCGCAACTCGCGGTGGCGCAAATGCGTCTCCAGAAATTCGGACACGTCGTCAATATCTCCACCTCGTTGGTAAGCCAGCCTATCGCAGGAGTCCCCGGAAGCCTTGCAAACCTAACCAAGGCAGGCTTGGAGTCCGTCACACGAGCCCTAGCCATTGAATTTGCGGCCGAGGGTATTCGCTTCAATGCCATTGCGCCCGGTGTTGTAAACACACCGATGAATCCCGTCGAAGCGCATGAATTTCTTAGGCAGCTGAGTCCACTGAAGCGGCTAGCCGAAGTTGGAGAAGTGGCCGACTTGCTGCTTTATCTGGAGTCTGCTCAATTTGTCAACGGCGAAGTAGTCCATCTGGATGGTGGGGCACATGCTGGCAAGTGGTAATGCAAGGAAATCCTGGAGGTCCACCAGAGTCGCACAACAACTAGGCATCGATTACCCCATCATCCAAGCGCCATTTGGCGGACTGCCGTCGCAGCGTCTGACTGCAACCGTATCCAACTTGGGAGGGCTCGGCTCGCTGGGAGCGGTCACACTTGGCAGTTCAGCGATTAGCGAGGTCATTGCTGAGATCCGCGGTTTGACAAGCAAACCCTTCGCCATCAATCTAGGACGAACTGCGCAGCGTCAACGCGCACATCGAGATGTTGCTGCGGCAGGCGTTGGCCGGGGCGGGTCGGTTGCCGAGGAACGTGGGGGACCCGCCGCGACGGGGTCGACCGCCGCGGACGGAAAACCCGGCCCCCGTAAGCGGGCCGGCCGGTTCCGTCGAACCCCTGAGTGCGCATACGTTTCAGCTGTGGAGGTGGCCCGATGCCCATGAATTGCAGCCTGGACGACCGGCAACGTGAACTCCAAGCCCGTGCCCGGCGGTTCGCCGTCGACGTCCTGCGGGAGGCGAGGACCGCCGAGAACCTGCCGACCCCGGAGGAACGCTTCGCGGCGACCAAGCCGGCGTACGAACGGATGATCGCGGACGGCTACCTGCGCCTGTGCATCCCGGAATCAGTCGGTGGCGACGGCCGGTCGTTGGTGGACACGGCGCTGGTGTACGAGGAGCTGTACACGGAAAACGCGAGCGTCGCGCTGACCCTG
>DASSXJ010000053.1 GCA_035703895.1 bacterium
GCGCGGTTGGCCAGTTCCGCCGTCAGCGTGATCAGGACGAACAGCCCGCCGAAGGTGAGCGCCTGGCGGATCGAGATCGGCGATTGAATGTGAAGCGGCGCCGTCCCCGATTCCTTGAGATGGATGCGGCTCGTGACGGCGACGCTGGCCAGCAGCATGAACGCGACCGACAGCCATCCGTACGCCAGGGCCTGACGGGCGAAGATCCCGAGGATCAGGCCGTTACGGATCAGCATGGCGGTGTTGGCGGTCAACATGCCGAGCAGGGCGAAGACCGACAGGCGCGCCGGATCTCTGCGGGCACGGCTGGCCAGTTCCGCCACGGTGGCGGTGCTGTTGACCAGCCCGCCGAGCAGGCCGGTCCAGCGGACGCCGCGGGTACCGTAGATCCGGAGCAAGATGTAGTTTGCAAACGCGATCGCCGAGATCACCAGCACAACGGTCCACGCCGCCCGAAGGTCGACCAGGCCCCAGGGGTCGATCGGCCCCTTGGGGAGCAGCGGATACACGACCACGGCGATCATCCCCAGCAAGAGGGCGCTGCGGATCTCCTCGATCGTGACCGCGCCGGCGAACCGGACGACCTCGGCTTTCCAGGCCAGCAGGCCCGTCATGATCACCCCGCACGCCGCCGCCACCAGCAGCTGGCCCTCCCCGACCAGGATCCCAAGCACCGCGGTGGCGAGGAGGGCCACCGACGTAGTCATCTCGAGGGAGCGGTCACGGACGAAGCTTCGCCAGTTGACCAGGGTGATGAGCGGGATGAGCGCCAGCAGCAGGATGTAGCTGGTCTGCGGCGAGATCCCCCAGGCGAGCGTAAACGCTAGCGCGACGATTGAGAATGTGCGGACGCCGATATCCTTTTGCGCCCATTCCCGTTCCAGCCCGATCATCATACCGATCGCGAGTGAGATGACCACCCGCACCATGAAGGTGAGAAACTCGGTATTGGTGTTGAGGTTGCTGAGGTTGAACGGCATGGGCTGCGGATCAGTTCGCTTGGACCGGAAGTCCGCGGGTGACCGCGGCGATCGAGACCCCCGCAGTGATCATGAGCACGAGCGCGGCGCTCACGTAGGGCAGGCTGATGTGGACATGGTACACCCATCCGCCCCACGCCGGCCCGAGGATCCGGCCGAGGCTGTCAAAGGAGTCCATGATGCCGATGGAGAGTCCTTGCCCAGTCGGGGTCCGCTTCGAAATCAGGGAGGCGACGGACGGGCGCATCAAGGCGTGTCCGGCCCCGGCGATCGCCGCGTAGATGGCTAGGGTCACGATGTTGTGGGTGAACACGATAAGGACATACCCAACTGTCGCGAGCAGGAGGCCTCCCTGCACCAGGCGATCCTCGCCCCACCGGTTGATGAGCCGGCCGACCAGCCCGCCCAGGATCGCCGCCTGCACGAGTCCCACGATCACGAAGACAACGCCGATCGCGCCTGCGCCGTCCGCCAGACTCAAGCCCAACCGATCCTGCGCGAACAACGCATACGTCGCCTCGAGGCCCGCGAGCGCAAACGCGCCCACCAGGGTGACAACATAGAAGAACGCCAGGGATCCGCCGAGCGCCTGCCGGATCGCTTCGATGCGCGAAGGACGGTGCTGAGAGGAGTCGCGCCGCACCGGTTCCGGCAGCGCCCCCCAGCTCAAGGCCAGCGTGAACAGGGCCAGCCCCGCGCCGACAAAGAACGGAAGGGAAAGGCTGACGCGGCCCAGGATCGCGCCGATGCCCGGGCCGATCGTGAACCCGAGTCCCATCGCCGCGCCCATCAGCCCCATGCCGGATCCCCGGCCTTCTTCGGTGGTGGTATCCCCAATGTAGGCCATCGCGGTGGGCAGGGTGGCCGCGCTCAGGATGCCCCCCAACATCCGCGCCAGAAACAGCTCCCAGACCTGGTGGGAGAGACCGAACATGACGAACGAGACCGCGTACCCCAACAGGCCGAGCGCGAACACCGGTTTCCGGCCGATGCGGTCGCTCACGGCTCCCCAGAGGGGAGCAAACAGGAACTGCATGAACGCGTAGCTGGTCGCAAGTAAGCCGATCTGGAACGGCGTCGCTCCGACTTCGCGCGCGTAAAACTGCAGGACGGGGAGCACGACCCCGAATCCCATCATCACGATGAAGATGGCCAGAAACAGCACGACGAGACCGCGGTTGCTCACGTGCGCCCGCATGCAGGGGACCTCCGCTGAAAGCGGATATCATTATCCCCACCGACGCGCCGGCCTGTCAAGGCGCGGGGGCTTCCGGTTCCGCGTGGATGTTGACCCGGATGTTCCGTTGTACGCGCTCGCGTAACTTCAATTCCAGACGCTCGGTGATGTCATGCGCGCGTTCCACGGAGAGGCCCGGCTGGAGTGTGCAATGCACCGTCACCACCACTTCGCTCCCGACTCGGTGAGCGTCGATCGAGTGGCAATCGATCACGCCCGGGGTGCTGCGGACGACTTCCCGGAGGGCCCGTTCCGTATCGGCCTGGATCCGCGGCGCGTCTTGGGCGCTCTCGACCTTCTTGCGCAGCGGTTCGATGTGGACGTTGATATCTCGGACCTCCGGGAGCTCGCGCCGGACGAGCGCCTCCAACGAGGTCGCGCGCTCGTGCGCCGTCGCCAATTCCAGCGCGGGGTCTACCTCAATGTCCAGATCAATCTGCGGGCGGCCTTTCACCTCAATCGCGGTCACGTCATGGACGTGAAAGTTCTCTCGGTGTGCGATGGATCGAATCCGCTCGACGAGATCATCCGGCGATGGACTGTGGGGCGCCGTATCGACGACCACATCGGCCGCCGGATAGTGCTCCTGGATTCTCGACGTGACCGCATCAGCGATCGACTCCGCGTGTTCGAGCGAGGTGTTGCTCTCCAGGGTGATCCGCAGGTCGATGAAGAGTTTCGCGCCGCTCTGACGTACCCGGATGCGCTCCGAACCGAGGACGCCCGGGATCCCCGATACGATCCCCGCGATCTGGTCCGACGCGCCCTCGGGTGCGGCATCGAGCAGGGCGCCGACGCTGCGATTCCCGAGCCGTGTGCCGATGTATACGCTGACCGCCGCCACGACCAGCGCGGCTACAGGATCAGCGTAGCGGAGCCAGGGGACCCCGGCCACGCCGCCGACATAGACGAGGAGGAGTCCAAGGGCCACGCCGCCGGTGCTGTACACGTCGGTGGCGAAGTGCAGTGCGTCCGCTTCGAGGGCCTGGCTCTGATGGGTCCGCGCCGCCCGGCCGAGGGAGCGGGCACGAAACATGTCCACGGTCGCGGAGACGCCAAGGACGCCGAACGCCCAGGGCGACGGCTCCACGTGGACGTCGTGGAAAAACAGCCGCCGCACGGCTTCAAAGACGATCCAGACGCTCGTGACCGCCAGCAGGGTCGTTTGGACGAACGCCGAGAGATGCTCGACCTTCCCGTGCCCAAACGGATGCGATCGATCGGCGGGCTGATCCGCTATCTGCACGGAGAGATACGTGATCGCCGCGGCGAGGAAATCGAGCCCCGAGTGCGCCGCTTCGGAGAGTATGCCGAGGCTCCCCGTGAGCCCGCCGACGACAAGCTTGAGGGTGGTCAAGGCCCCCGCGGCGACCAGCGAGCCCAGCGCCACGGACTGTTTTCCTCGGGCCGGCCCGCCTGTCGCGTCCGGCATGCGGGACATCATACACCCCATGCTACCCTAAAACCCGGAGAACTTGACCACCGCCCGGCAAACCCGTAAAATCAACGCGGACGTTCCTCGGTAGCTCAACGGTAGAGCATCCGGCTGTTAACCGGAGGGTTGTAGGTTCGAATCCTACCCGAGGAGCCAATCAAGCCTTTCCGCGCGGCGCGTTTCGTCTGCACCCTCCCTGCGTCTAGGTTGCCGTTCAGCAGGCAAAGAAATCTAAATCAGAAAGGCCGGAGATGATGAAGACGAGAGTGGTCGTGCTTGGAGCCGGTTTCGGGGGCCTCGAGCTGACGACGATTCTTTCAGACACCTTCCGCGACGCAATAGACATCGTGCTCATCGACAAGGGTGATGCGTTC